>JALZUL010000040.1 GCA_023301665.1 Ascidiaceihabitans sp. | reverse complement strand
AACATGCACATTTGGTGAATATTTCACGTGGAAATGTTGTGCAGGAGGACGCGTTGATCGCTGCCCTGTCTGCAGGGCGTATCGGTGGGGCGGGGCTGGATGTGTACGAGTTTGAACCCGTTGTGCCACAAGCGCTTAAGGACTTGGACAACGTCGTGCTGCTGCCGCATTTGGGCACCGCTGCCCTCGAGGTTCGAACCGATATGGGGCTGATGGCGGTGGCCAATCTAAAAGCTGTTCTGGTGGACGGGAAAAACGCACCAAACGCTGTCTAATCGTTGCTGCCCACCGCGATACGCCAATGACGGCGGCAGAGTGAAACGTAGGTTTCGTTGCCGCCGATCTGTACTTGGTCTCCGCCCGTCATGACGTTGCCATCATCATCTTGGCGCACAACCATCGTGGCACGTTTGCCGCAATGACAAATGGTGCGGACCTCGCGCATTTCATCGGCAAGCGCGAGTAGGGTGGCCGAGCCGGGGAACAAATCCCCCATGAAATCCACGCGTAGGCCGTAACACATGACAGGAACATGCAGGTCATCGACCGCACGGGCCAATTGCCAAACCTGTTCCTTTGAAAGGAACTGCGATTCATCAATAAAAACGCAAGCAATCTTATGTTGAGAGAGTTGACCTTCGATTTTTGCAAAGAGATCATCCTGTTCGGCAAAAGTGTCTGCTTCAGACCCAATGCCGATCCTCGATGCAATGCGTCCTTCGCCGGCACGGTTGTCGAATTGTGCGGTCAAAAGATAGGGAATCATGCCGCGTTCACGATAATTGTGCGCGGCTTGCAGTAAAACTGTCGATTTGCCAGCATTCATGGTCGAGTAGTGGAAGTAAAGTTTAGCCATATTTTCTGTTACGATGTGGACAGCTAACGAACAAGTATGTACGCTATTTTTATGGAGAAAAGGCAACAAATGTTGCCTGCGGGCAGGCGATCGTAACTCGTTAAAATCTTGTTGCTCATAACCCGTTGGGTTATGCAAGACGTGCACAAACAAACCAAAACCGACCCGCTGAAATAAACGACGCAAAGGACGTTGATTTCAAAACTCTAGGGTTTAGGGCCCTAAAATCTCCGCTGAACAACAAAAAACACTAGTTAAATCCCCAAACTCTCTGGGATAAAATGAATTTGCCATTTGATTTCTTTGAAAAAAATGGGAAAAGGAAACTCAGGTTCCCCTAAACCTTTAAGGGAACCCAGATTGTAGTATGAGGAAGTTGCACATGGCCGGATTTGGCAGCTATTTGAAAAAGCATACGGAAACGCTTGTGAAAGACGTGGGGATCGAAACTGCATGTGAGTTGACTGGTAAATCCAAGGCGACTCTTGGGCGGTATTATTCCGATCATGCAGAACACAGTGACCGTTTTATGCCAATTGATGCTGTGATCAATCTTGAACAAGCTGCGGGCTATCCACATGTGACAAGCGCTTTGGCTGAATTACAAGGTATTGCTTTGTCTCACGACGAGCGGCGCGCCAATTCGCCAAAGACCGGTGGTGTGAATTCCGATATAATCGCTTTAAGCCAAAGATTTGCGATGCTCATGACAGAATATCAGCAATCCATAGAGGATGGCATTATTACTGTGAATGAAGCCAAGCGTTTATTGCGCGAAACGTCTCTTTTGCAGCAAGTTTTGATCGATATGAAACTTCACCTCGAAGACGAAAATGGCTAACGAGGACCTGCCTGCGTTGGACGCAGGGGTTTTGCCTGAAATTGACAAAGCCTCTTTGTGCGCGGGAAATGACGCAGGCCATCCGCCACGTATTTTGCTGCTTTATGGATCGCTACGCGCGGAAAGTTATTCCCGTAAAGCTGCTGAGGAATCGGCCCGTATATTAGAACATCTTGGCTGCGAAACGCGGGTGTTTGATCCAACCGGATTGCCGCTGGTTGATGATTCGAACGATGAACATCCCAAGGTTGTAGAGTTGCGCGAGCTTGCGATTTGGTCTGAGGGGATGGTTTGGTCCAGCCCTGAACGCCATGGTGCGATGACGGGTGTGATGAAAACACAGATCGATTGGCTGCCGTTGTCGACCCAAGGTGGCATTCGCCCCACGCAGGGGAAAACCCTCGCTGTGATGCAGGTCGCGGGGGGATCACAATCCTTTAATGCGGTTAATCAGATGCGTATTTTGGGTCGTTGGATGCGTATGGTGACGATCCCGAATCAATCAAGTATTCCAAAGGCTTGGTTGGAATTCGATAGTGATGGACGCCTTCCAGATGGCCCTTTTTATCGCCGTATCGTCGACGTTATGGAAGAGCTCGTGAAATTCACGTGGTTGGTGCGTGGGCGCAAAGATTACCTGGTTGATCGCTATTCGGAACGGGTCGAAAGCGCTGAAGAGGTTCATAAACGCGTCTCGCTTAAAAGCCTTTAAAACGGGCTGTGAGCACAGAACTTTAGCCGTGGCGTTGGACGATGACGGAACCGACTGAGTATCCGGCACCAAAAGAGCAGATTAACCCATAATCTCCGTCGCTTAAGTCATTGGAATATTGTGAGAAAGCAATAATTGAGCCCGCAGAAGAGGTGTTGGCGTAATCTTGTAGGATGTTCGGTTGCTCACCTGCTTCTGGTGTACGTCCCAAGACTTTTTTGCCGATGAAATCGTTCATGGATTTGTTGGCTTGATGCAGCCAAAGCCGTTTTAAATCAGTGGCTTGGATGCCTTCGTCTTTCATGTGAGTGCCAATGTGTGTGCTCACCATTGGCAGGACTTCTTTAAAGACTTTGCGCCCGTTTTGCATGAATTGCATGTCCCGACGATCCGCTGTGCCATCGGGGCGTGAGCGGCGAAGGAAGCCGTTGTTGTTGCGGATGTTGTTAGAATATTCAGTGGCGCAACGTGTTGATTTTACTTCAAAATACGGGCCATTCGCATCTTCAGCGCGTTCAATGAAAGTCGCTGTGGCAACGTCTCCGAAGATAAAGTGACAGTCACGATCGCGCCATTCCAGATGGGCTGTGCAAATTTCTGGATTTACCACTAAGGCACTGGAAATGCTGCCACTTCTGATCATATCTGCGGCAGTTTGAAGCCCAAATGTCGCGGATGAGCATGCCACGTTCATGTCAAATGCAAAACCGTTCACACCGAGCAGATCTTGGATCTCGATTGCGACGGCGGGATAGGCGCGCTCGAGGTTGGATGCAGCGCAAATTATGGCATCTACATCATCAGCGGTTTTACCTGCTGCCTTAAGCGCCTTTTGTGCGGCGTCCATAGCCATTTCAGCCATCAAAGACGGCTCATCATCGGCGCGTTGACGCAATAAGGGATGCATGACGTTTGGGTCAAGAATGCCCTTTTTATCAATAACATAACGGCTGTTGATGCCTGAGGCTTTAAAGATAAATTCTTCAGAGGAATGCGCTTTTGCGTCTAATTCACCAGCTTCGATTTGAGCGGCGTTTTCAGCGTTATATTTATCGGCGAAAGCATTAAATGCGGTGACCAGCTCGGCGTTGCTGATGGAGTTTTCAGGGGTGAAAACCCCAGTGCCGGTGATTGCTGGTGTGTACATTAAAGGTTCTCCCACGTTTGTCTGATTTGGTCGAAAAACGTCCCAAAGGTCAACATCGGACGCTTCGTTAACCTAAGGGAACTTGTGAGAAAACTTTGGATGTTCACCGCCAAATTGTGCATTTTAGGGGGGTGATATGTACAAAACTGATGCCTGTTTAGATCGCCCGAAAGGTTCAAAAAATACGAATTGTACAATTCGAGGGGGGCATTTGTACATTTTACATGCGCCTGCCAAAGGCGACGCCTGAAATGGTTAACAGGCCCGTCTTATTGCCCTAAATGAGGGGAATAAAAGGCACGTCACATGCAGCTAAAATCAAAACTGTGGTGAGGGAAAATACGAGGCGCATCATTTGAAACCTTCCTTAACGATGTTTCGAGAGTGCCTAAGACCCACATGCGGGTCAACCAGCGATCCGCCCGTTGCATGAACGGATCGCTGTTGTTGTTAGCCTTGAAGCGATTTCACAACCAGATCACCCTCGGCTTGTGCCTTGATCGCCAATGAGGCGGCGTGGCTGCCTGCTGCGGTCGTGTAATAAGGGATCTTGTCGTAAAGCGCGATGGAGCGGATCGATTTTGAATCCTCGACCGCTTGTGCGCCCTCGGTTGTGTTCATCACCAGATGGATTTTCTCGTCCTTCATCATGTCGGTGATGTCTGGGCGGCCTTCATAGACTTTGTTGACCGTGCCACAAGCGATGCCTTTTTCGACCAACCAAGCCGCGGTGCCTTGGGTGCCAACAAAGGTAAAGCCAAGGTCTGTTAGGACCTGAGCGGCTTCCAGCATGTCAGCGGTTTTGTCGGCGTCTTTGATCGAGATAAAGACGCATCCTTCGGATGGTAGAACAACGCCCGCGCCCATTTGTGCTTTTAGGAAGGCACGCGGGAAATCGCGATCCCAGCCCATGACTTCACCGGTTGAGCGCATTTCTGGCCCAAGGATCGTGTCAACGCCCGGGAAGCGGGCGAAGGGCAGAACCGCTTCTTTCACAGAGAACCATGGCATGTCTGGGTTGGCCAAGGTCATTGGATCACCCAGTGGCAACACATCGCTGTAGCCTGCGTTTTCATCGTAAGGCGCGCGCAACGGGAAGTTAGAGAGCGGTTCGCCCGCCATGATGCGTGCAGCGATAGAAGCGATGGCGCTGTCTGTTGCTTTGGCCACGAATGGCACGGTGCGCGAGGCGCGTGGGTTGACCTCGATCAGGTAAATCTCGCCGTCTTTGATGGCGAACTGGATGTTCATCAGGCCAATCACGTTCAAACCATGTGCCAAGGCTTTGGTTTGGGCTTTGATTTCTGTGATCGTTTCTTTGCTGAGGGAGTAGGGCGGGAGCGAACATGCGCTGTCGCCTGAGTGAACCCCGGCTTCTTCGATGTGTTGCATGATGCCTGCGACGTGCACGTCTTTGCCATCGCAAAGCGCGTCTACGTCCAGTTCAACTGCGCCAGCGAGGTAGTGATCAAGCAGAACCGGGCTGTCGCCGGACACCACAACCGCCTCAGAAATGTAGCGTTCAAGCTGGGCTTGGTCGCGTACGATTTCCATGGCGCGTCCACCCAGAACGTAGGAGGGGCGAATGACCAATGGGAAGCCGATGTCGCTGGCGATTTCCAATGCTTCTGCGTCAGAGTGCGCTAGGCCGTTGTGTGGCTGTTTGAGGCCAAGCTTTTGAACCAAAGCTTGGAAGCGTTCGCGGTCTTCGGCCAAATCGATGGCGTCTGGCGTGGTGCCCAAGATTGGGATGCCTGCGTCTTCGAGGTCTTGTGCGATTTTGAGTGGTGTTTGGCCGCCGAACTGTACGATCACACCGTGAAGTGTGCCGTTTTCTTGCTCTTTTGCCAAGATTTCCATGACGTGTTCAAACGTCACCGGCTCAAAGTAAAGGCGG
This sequence comes from Ascidiaceihabitans sp., assembly GCA_023301665.1. Taxonomy (GTDB): domain Bacteria; phylum Pseudomonadota; class Alphaproteobacteria; order Rhodobacterales; family Rhodobacteraceae; genus Ascidiaceihabitans. The sequence continues at coordinate 1,505 of JALZUL010000040.1, read as the reverse complement.
TCAGATGTGTCGTAATCCGTTGATACTGTTTCAGGATTACAGTTGACCATGATCGTTTCATAGCCCGCGTCTGTCAGCGCAAAGCAGGCGTGGCAGCAGCAGTAGTCAAATTCGATGCCTTGGCCGATGCGGTTTGGACCACCGCCCAAAATGACCACTTTTTTGCGATCCGAGGGCCGCGCTTCGCATTCCACTTCGCCCATCATTGGGGCCTCATAGGTGGAGTACATGTAGGGGGTTTGCGCCTCGAATTCGGCGGCGCAGGTGTCGATCCGTTTGAAGCTGGCTTTGACGCCGAGGTCGTGGCGGGCGCGGCGCACGGCGGCTTCTTTTTGGTCGGTGAGGTTGGCAAGGCGCGCGTCGGTGAAGCCCATCATTTTGAGGGCGCGAATGCCTTCTTCAGATGTAGGAAGCCCGTTTGCGCGGACTTCGTTTTCTGTTTCGACGATTTCGCGGATGCGATCTAGGAACCATGGGTCAAACATGGTTGCGCCGTTGATTTCATCGTTTGTCAGGCCGTGGCGCATCGCTTGTGCGATGGTGCGCATGCGGTCTGGTGTGGTTTGGCTGATGGCTTTGATCACCGCGGCTTTGTCTGGCGCGCCGGGGATATCGATCTCGTCAAAGCCGGTGAGGCCGGATTCCATGCTGGCGAGGGCTTTTTGCAAGCTCTCGTGGATGGTGCGGCCAATCGCCATGGTTTCGCCGACCGATTTCATCGCGGTTGTGAGGTAGGGTTCGGAGCCCGGGAATTTCTCAAACGCGAATTTCGGGATTTTGGTGACGACATAGTCGATTGTCGGCTCAAAGGACGCAGGCGTCACTTTGGTGATATCGTTGTCCAGCTCGTCCAACGTGTAGCCAACAGCCAGCTTGGCGGCGATTTTGGCGATTGGGAAGCCGGTTGCTTTTGAGGCCAGCGCAGAAGAGCGTGATACCCGTGGGTTCATTTCAATCACGACCATGCGGCCATCAACTGGGTTCACGGCCCATTGGACGTTTGAACCGCCGGTTTCCACGCCGATTTCGCGTAGGACCGCGATGGAGTGGTTGCGCATGATTTGGTATTCTTTGTCGGTCAACGTCAGGGCTGGGGCTACGGTGATGGAATCACCTGTGTGCACGCCCATGGGGTCGATGTTTTCAATCGCGCAGACGATGATGGCGTTGTCGGCGGTGTCGCGGACAACCTCCATCTCGAACTCTTTCCAGCCGAGAAGCGATTCATCGACGAGGATTTGGCCCACGGGAGAGGCGTCCATGCCGGTGCGGCAGAAGTGTTCGTAATCTTCGCGGTTGTACGCGATGCCGCCGCCGGTGCCGCCCATGGTAAAGGCGGGGCGGATGATCGCGGGTAGGCCGACGTAATCGAGGGTTTCGATGGCCAAAGCGACACCTGCCGCCAGATCCTTTTTACCGTCTTCGCCGATCGGGGCGGTGACAATTGTGGCTTTTGGGTTTTCGATGCCCAGGCGGTCCATCGCTTCGCGGAAAAGCTTGCGATC
>JALZUL010000039.1 GCA_023301665.1 Ascidiaceihabitans sp. | reverse complement strand
AAAACGCTTGGAAGACGCCCAGTAAAGCATCAGGTTCGCCAAAGTGAAAACGCCACCCACGCGTATCGCCGCAAAACTGAAGTGGATTGGCTCACACATATTGACGTTGATGAGTTTATTGTTTCAAAACAGCCTATTGACGCAGAGCTTTCAGCCCTTTCCTCAACAACTCAATGCGCGCGCCTGCGCCCGATGGAGCAGTTGGTTGGTGACGAAAGAACCTTTAAGGGGTTCGTGCCTGCCAATTCTGAACGCAATGCCATCGTACAGGATATTTACCCAGAATTTGGTGCTTTTATTAAGGGCGGTTTCCTCAGCCATGTAGCAGGAAAACTGTTCGTCCGCACAGGGATCAACGACCTAAGCTGGCGCATTCATAACGTTTTCCAAAAGGACATCATGAATCCAGATCAGGTCGAACTTGATGATATGTCCCTCGCCCACTGCCATGCAAAACCTTGGGCAGACTGGTTGGCATCGTTTCGCTACCGTCTGGAAAAAGGCTCTTATCGGGCTGATCTTCCTCCTGCTCAAAAAGGGTCTTCTTCCTTACATGATCTGTTTCGCATGTTGGAAGAGACCGAGGGCGAAGCGGGTCTGCGGCGTTTCTATGACGAGGTCGCACAAGACAGCCCTGAACTGCAAAAACGCCTAAAGGCGCATGATTTACTACGTCATGTCGATCTTGGCCTTGATGCAAAATTGGCGCGTCATTTCCCGCAATTTAGCTGACGGTTTGACCCGAGGGCCGCTTCTTGGTATGCCCCGCGCAGTGTCGCGACAACAGAGTCGCTCTTTGGGCCATGAGGGCCGACACAGATTGCTGCCGCGGGCGACGATATTGTCCGTAACATTCGGACTTACATGACAAAATTTTCTGACCTGAACCTAAACCCCAAGGTACTTAAAGCGATTGCCGAGGCGGGCTATGAAAGCCCGACCCCGATTCAAGGCGGCGCTATTCCCGCAGCCCTTGAGGGGCGGGATGTTTTAGGAATCGCCCAAACAGGCACCGGCAAGACTGCAAGCTTTACACTCCCATTGATCACCATGTTGGCACGTGGTCGTGCCCGCGCACGGATGCCACGCAGTTTGGTTTTGTGCCCAACACGTGAATTGGCCGCACAAGTGGCCGAGAACTTTGACACCTATGCCAAACACGTCAAGCTGACCAAAGCACTGCTGATCGGTGGCGTTTCGTTTAAAGAGCAAGACATGCTCATCGACAAAGGTGTCGATGTGCTGATTGCCACGCCAGGCCGTTTGCTTGACCATTTCGAACGTGGCAAATTGATCTTGAACGACGTGAAAGTCATGGTTGTCGATGAAGCCGACCGTATGCTTGATATGGGATTCATTCCCGACATCGAACGCATTTTCGGCCTGACACCTTTCACACGTCAAACGCTGTTCTTCTCGGCGACGATGGCCCCTGAAATTGAGCGTATCACCAACACATTCCTTTCAAACCCTGCACGTATCGAAGTCGCGCGCCAAGCGTCCGCTTCTGAGAACATCGAGCAAGGCGTTTTAATGTTCAAAGGCTCACGTAAAGATCGTGAAGCCACGGAAAAGCGCAAAGTCCTTCGCAAGTTGATTGATCAAGAAGGCGACAAGTGCACCAACGCCATCATATTCTGCAACCGTAAGGTTGACGTTGATATCGTTTCTAAGTCCTTGAACAAATACGGTTATGACGCGGCCCCTATCCACGGCGATCTAGACCAATCCCAACGTACAAAAACGCTTGAACAGTTCCGTGGCGGCCAATTGCGCTTTTTATGTGCTTCAGACGTTGCTGCCCGTGGGTTGGATGTGCCGTCTGTAAGCCACGTGTTTAACTTTGACGTTCCTAGCCACGCTGAAGACTATGTTCACCGCATTGGTCGTACAGGTCGAGCTGGCCGTGACGGCAAAGCCGTTATGATCTGCGTGCCACGTGATGAAAAGAATTTTGAAGACATCGAGCGTTTGCTACAAAAGGAAATTCCGCGGTTGGAAAATCCTTTGGCCAAAGAAGCGGCAGTAATAAAGGAAGTAGCGCCAACAGAAGCGTCTACTGAAACGCCAGTTCAAACAGATAAACCCAAACGCACGCGGACACGCACGCGCAAACCTAAAGCCGTGGCCGCCCCTACAGTGACCGATACACCCGTTGCAGAAGCACAGGCTCCTGTCGCGGTTGAGGCAGCGCCTACAAAGGCTGATACGGCCACAACAGCGCCCGAGACCACAACAGCACCCGAGCAGCGCACTGGCCGCTCACGTGGCGGACGTGGACGCAACAACGATCGTAACAACAACGACCGTGGGCCAAAAGTTCTTGGTTTAGGTGACCACACCCCTGCCTTTATCCAGATGAGTTTTGCTGAGCGTTACGAACGTTAAGCTACAGGCTTAAATTGCAAATTTGACCAAAGATGGGTTCCCCCAAAGGGAGCCCATCTTTTTTTGTGCCCAAGTTCAATTGTTACAAACAGTCCCAAAGAGGTGTTTTGCAGGTGATCGCATCACTGCCTACCTATGAATTACGAAACAAGACAAACACACAGAAAGGTACCGACATGAAACATATCAAATCACTTTTTGTGGCTCTGGCCATCGCTGTCCCTGCCGTGCAGGCGTCTGCTGCCTCAGCTTTTGACAGCCCCTTGATTTCAAATGCAGTGGTTAGCCAAGAAGCTGATGCACAAATTTACCTTGCCAACAGTTCACTGTACAAGAAGCACGTCTTCAAACACAAATTGCGCAGCAGCAAGTTCAAGCACTACAAATACTCGCCAAAATACCATGGCAAACCAAAGGCGAAGTTCTCTAAAAAGCACTTTAGCCCAAAGGCAAAGTTTCACAAAAAGGCGTTTATTTTCAAATGATCGTTTTACACAAACAATAGGGTCGAGGGATATAAAACCGCTCGACCCTATCAATAGTATTTACTGCAAGCGACTGACGACAATGGTCACTTCAGGTTTCTTACCAACTTCATTTTGACCCGTTTGACGCACGATTTTACGCAGTGCTTCATTCAGTTTGGTGTCATCACTCAGGGTTTTGGCTTTGGCACGGCCTAAAAATTGCTTCAGATCCTCTTCCAAAACATCCGTCAAAGCCGCGTTTGATGACCCGGTCTCTGGCAAGCCCATCACTTCACACCACGGGTCCCCCAGTGGCTCGTCATCTTCGTCCATGATCAGCGTGACAATCACATGCCCATTTAGCGCCATACGAATACGATCCCGTACAACACCGTCCAAGGCACCAATCTGCACAGCGCCGTCCAAATATGTACGACCCGTTTCGATGTAATCCGCTACGGTCGGCTTGTTGCCGCTTAGGTCGATCATCATGCCATTCACAGCGAGAACACTGTTGATCCCCGCGCCTTCGCCCAATTTGACATGCTCACGCAAATGGCGATGTTCGCCGTGCATAGGGATCAGAATTTGTGGTTTCACAATTTCATGCATCCGTTGAATGTCGGGGCGATTGGCATGGCCAGAAACGTGAAAATGGCCTGAGCTGTCATCGACAACATCAACACCTTTTTCAGAAAACGCATTCATGATGTGAATGACGCCTTTTTCATTGCCCGGAATAGTCTTTGAGGAAAAGAGGAACGTATCCCCTTCTTTCATCGTTAATCCCATATATTTACCACGCGCCAATTGAGCAGAGGCCGCACGGCGTTCGCCTTGCGAACCCGTCACCAAAAGCATCAAATTTTCACGCGGCAAGGATTTTGCATCCTCTGGGCTCACAACAGTCGGGAAGTCTTTGAGCACACCGGTTTCAAGAGACGCTTCAACCATACGCCGCATTGCACGGCCCAAAAGCACGATAGAGCGCCCTGCCCGTTCGCCTGCTTCTGCCAAGGTTTTAACCCGCGCCACGTTGGATGCAAACGTAGTGGCAACAACCATACCGCTTGCCGCTGCAACCATCTTTTCAATCTCAGGTCCAACCGTGATTTCAGATTGGCCAGCATTCGGTGAAAAGACATTTGTACTGTCACACACCAGTGCTTTCACCCCGTCCTTGCACACCTCAGCCCATAGTTCAGGATCAAAGGCTTCGCCAACAACAGGTGTTTCATCAAGTTTGAAATCACCGGTGTGGATAATACGGCCTGCCGGCGTGTCGATCACCAACGCGCCGCTTTCAGGGATCGAGTGCGAGATCGGCAAGAAGCCAACCTTGAACGGGCCAAAATCACGCTGCTCAGGCCATGCGTTCATGACTGTGACTGCTTCATCAGGATGCCCATATTCAGACATCTTGCGGCGCGCGATGTTGGCTGTGAACGCACGCGCAAAAATTGGCGCTTGCAAGCGCGCATAAGTATGCGAAATCGCCCCTACGTGGTCTTCGTGCGCGTGAGTTACAAACACCGCGTCGATACGGTCCTTGCGCTCTTCCAACCAGCTCACATCAGGTAGGATCAGGTCAACGCCCGGGGTTCCATCCATATCTGGAAAGGTAACACCAAGATCGACCACGATCAGACGTTCTTGATCAGGTTTACCGTAGCCATATACATAGGCATTCATGCCAATTTCGCCTGCGCCACCCAGCGGCAGGTAGATCAATCTTTCACTGCTCATAAGATCAGTTATTTTCCTTGTTATATCGATGTATCACGGTCAGTCCGTGCATCGTCAAATCATCTTGAAAGTCGTCAAACAGTCTTTCTGTTTGCTGAAACAAAGGGGCCAGCCCCCCTGTAGAAATCACGCGCATGTCGCGGTCGCGCTCCGCCTTAATGCGGGCACATATCTCACGGACCAGCCCAACGTAACCCCAAAACACGCCCGATTGCATACAGGCCACAGTATTGGTGCCAACAACGGCTTGTGGTTTTGAAATATCAACGTTTGGCAAGGCTGCTGCCGCTTGATGCAGTGCTTCGAGGCTTAGGTTAACCCCCGGTGCGATCACCCCACCGATATAGGCACCGTCCGTATCTACAACATCAAAGGTGGTCGCAGTTCCGAAATCGACCATAATCAAATCGCCACCGTAAAGGTCAAATCCGGCGACGGTATTGACCAACCGGTCTGGCCCAACGGCCGTCCCCACATCAACACGAACATCCACCGGCAAAAGGCAATCTGATTTCCCAACAACAATGGGCCGTGTGTTGAAATAACGATCAGCCAGAACGCGCAGATTAAAGACAACACGTGGAACTGTTGATGAGACGATCACGTCAGTGATCTCGACGTCGATTTCCTGAAACTTCATCAAGGTGCTCAGCCAGACGTAGTATTGATCCGCCGTGCGCGTGGATTCTGTCGCAGTACGCCACGTGCCGATGAAGCTCTTACCATCCCAAATGGAAAAAACCGTATTGGTGTTACCACAATCGATCGCCAACAACATAACCCGGCTCCGTTCTTAGAAATATACGTCCGCCGCCGGAATGGCGACGCGGCCTTGAGAGGTCTCTAAAACAAGTTGCCCCGTCTCGTCTACCTCGCGGAAGGTGCCTTGCCATTCATCACGGGCAGTGCGGGCTATAATAACCTCTCCCAACCGTGCGGCGTGTGACATCCATGCAGTACGGATAGAAGCAAACCCATAGGTTAGGAACTGTTCCTCATAACGCGCGTATGAAAGGGCCAAAACTTCTAGAAAATCCTCTGGTGCGATATCAGCCCCTGTCGCGCCACGCAGCGCCACTGGCCTTACAGCGCCTTCCTCTACTTGATCAGGCGTTGGTGCCGCAGCGAGGTTCACACCAATACCAATCGCCAGGTCCAACCTGTGTGCATCACGCCCCACGCTTTCGAGCAAAATACCTGCAACCTTACGACCACGAAGCAAAACATCATTTGGCCACTTCAACGCAAATGCGTCCTCTAGTCCGGTCACCGCTACAAAGGCATCGCGCAGTGCCAATGACGCTACAAAAGATCTAAGGGCGGCGTCCGCAGGAGCACCGGACAAAGGGAGCAACAGTGTCGCGGCAAAATTGCCTTTTGGCATTTGCCAAGCGCGCCCACGTCGACCGCGTGCAGCGGTCTGTTCATGCGCTAAAATCCAAGTCGGACCAGAAATGTCAGGGGCAAGACGTGCCGCTTCACTCAACGTTGAATCGACCGATGTTAGGATGCGGCGGCCAAATCCGTCTGGCCAACCGCTCATAGTTTCACCTTGCACATAAAACTTTCCCCGAAGGGCCGCTTCAAGACAAGTTCCATTGCTGGATTAGTTCACCAAGGTCGCGGCAGCTAATGTTGCTGCTGTCTCGACACCGAACAAGTTGATGATGCCGAAAATCATAATCCCTGCGGAAGCCATCAAAAAGCCCCACAACACGGGTGATTTATTAACATCCAACCCGTCGGTCTGTTCCTCACCAAAGTACATGTAGAAAACAATACGAAGGTAATAGAATGCGCCGATCACAGATGCGATCACACCGGCAATCGCCAACCACGCCAGCCCAGCGTCATATGCTGCGCGTAGTACGTAGAGCTTGCCAAAGAACCCAAGCATCGGTGGTACGCCGGCCAACGAGAACAACAAGATCAACATCGCAAAGGCACGCCCAGGGTGCGCTTTAGAATACATGTTCAGTGATGCAATATCAGTAACCGGTTGTCCGTCTTTTTCCATCAATAGGATAAACGCAAATGTACCGATGTTCATCGTCACGTAGATCGCCATGTAAACCAACATCGCCTCGACACCCAAAGCAGTACCTGCCGCAAGACCCATCAGAGCGTAGCCCATGTGCGCAATGGAAGAGTACGCCATCAAACGTTTGATGTTTGTTTGACCAATTGCCGCAACCGCGCCGAAGAACATGGATAGGACAGACAATAGCGCCACCACCTGCTGCCAGTCGGCAACGGCGCCACCAAAAGCATCATGCAATACGCGCGCAAACAATGCCATTGCAGCAACTTTAGGCGCTGTCGCGAAAAAGGCCGTAACCGGTGTTGGTGCCCCCTCGTAAACGTCTGGTGTCCACATGTGGAACGGGACGGCAGACACTTTGAACGCCATACCTGAGATCAAGAAGATCAGGCCAAACAGCAACCCAAGGGAAACTTCACCGTGAACCGCCGTTTGGATGATGCCAGAGAACAGCGTCGTGCCCGCGTAACCATAAACCAAAGATGCGCCATAAAGCAGCAAGCCAGAAGACAGCGCGCCCAAGACGAAATACTTTAGACCCGCTTCGGTTGATTTCGCACTGTCACGACGTAAGGACGCCACGACATACAATGCCAATGATTGCAGCTCTAGCCCCATGTACAGCGCCATAAGATCACCGGCACTTACCATCATCATCATGCCGACAGCACTTAGAGCCACCAAAACGGGGTATTCAAAGCGGAGCAATCCGCGCTTGCTCATGTAGCCTTCGCCCATGATCAAAACAGCAGCGGCTGAAAGTAAGACGGTCACCTTTGCGAAACGCGCAAAGCCGTCATCCATAAACATACCGTTGAAGGCCACGTTATTGCCCTCACCCATTGTTCCAATCCAGATGGCAAGAACAACCATGACCCCACTTGTCACCCAGACAAGTGTCGAAGCGATACCATCTTTACCAGTGTAAACCGCTGTTAGCAGTGCAAAAATCGCAAACAGCGACAACAGGATTTCCGGCAGGATAATGCTCAGATCGGCGGACATAGGCCCTGTTCCTTCTTACTTAATGAGTGGCGACTTGGGTCACGGCATCACCTGCCGCGGCCAAGGCCGTGTCGTAGTTTGTTACAAGCGCAGCCACAGATGGGCCGATGATATCAAGAACCAAAGCTGGGTAGACGCCCAACAACAAGGTCATCACAACAAGCGGTGCAAAGATCACGCGCTCTCGTGTTGTCATATCGGTGATTGATTTCAGGCTTTCCTTGATCAGGTCGCCCATCACAACGCGGCGGTACAGCCACAGCGCGTAAGCGGCTGAAAAGATAACACCCGATGTCGCGACAGCGGCAACCCATGTGTTCACTTGGAAAACAGCAACCAATGTTAGGAATTCACCCACAAAGCCTGATGTGCCCGGAAGGCCAACATTCGCCATCGTGAACAGCATAAAGATAAGCGCATAAGCCGGCATACGGTTCACCAAGCCACCATAGGCATCGATGTCGCGTGTGTGCATACGGTCATAAATCACCCCGACACACAGGAACAACGCACCAGAGATAAAGCCGTGGCTGATCATCTGGAAGATCGCGCCATCTAGACCTTGTTGGTTTGCAGTAAAGATACCCATGGTTACAAAGCCCATGTGAGCAACAGATGAATAAGCAATGAGCTTTTTCATGTCTTCTTGAACCAAAGCGACCAGGGATGTGTACACGATCGCGATTGCTGACATCCAAAGCACCATTGGCGCCAAAACGTCGGATCCGACTGGGAACATTGGCAATGAGAAGCGTAAGAAACCGTAGCCACCCATTTTCAACAAAATCGCAGCCAAAACGACAGATCCAGCAGTCGGCGCTTGAACGTGCGCATCTGGCAGCCACGTGTGAACAGGCCACATTGGCATTTTCACCGCGAAGCTTGCGAAGAATGCAAGGAACAGCAACGTTTGCATCCCCCCCACGACCTGAACGCCGAGCAAATTGAACGAACCATATGAGAATTCGTGAACTAAAAGCTTTGCGATATCAGTTGTTCCGGCATCGATGTACATGCCGACCATAGCAACCAGCATCAAAACTGAGCCTAGGAATGTGTATAGGAAGAACTTGAAACTTGCATAGACGCGGTTTGCACCACCCCAGATCCCGATGATCAGGAACATCGGAATAAGGCCCGCTTCAAAGAAGACGTAGAACAGAACCAGATCCAGGGCCATGAACACGCCCAACATCAAGGTTTCTAACATCAAGAATGCGATCATGTATTCTTTGAGACGTAGCTCGACGTTCCAAGACGCCGCGACAACCAACGGCATCATGAATGTGGTCAGCATCACAAACAAAATGCTGATGCCATCGACACCCATTTTGTATTGTAGCCCCATCAACCAGCTGGCTTCTTCGACCATTTGAAAATCAGGGTTTGATGACTCAAAGCCTGTTAAGATGAAAAGTGACGCCAAGAATGTCGCGCTGGTTGCAAACATTGCAATCCATTTCGCGTTCTTACGAGCAGCCTCATCGTCACCGCGCAAGAACAGCGCCATGATCAAAGCAGCTACTGCTGGGATAAAAGTAACTATGGAAAGAATGTTATCCATTAGTGAGCTCCCCCGCTCATCGACATCCATGTGACAAGGACAGCAATCCCGATCACCATGGCAAAGGCATAAGTAAAGATGTAACCGGACTGGGCGCGGCCAGCGAGTTTGGTGAAGAATGGTACGATGCCCATGGCGATCCCGTTCAGCGCGCCGTCAATGACATTACCGTCGCCACGTTTCCAAAGGAACCGACCCAAAGCTTGAGTTGGCTTCACAAAGACGAAGTCGTAGAGCTCATCGAAGTACCATTTGTTCTTGAGGAACAAATACAGCGGCTGTTGGCTTTCCGCCAAACGTGCTGGCAAAGTTGGGTTCCAGATGTAGAACCACATCGCCATCAAGAAGCCGCCAAGCATAGCAACGAACGGTGAAACCTTCACCCATTTTGGCACAGCGTGTGCTTCGTCCAACAGATGGTTGTCAGGCGCGATGTAAAGTGCACCTTCACCTGGTTTGCCAGCAAATACATAATGGTGATCACCGCCATGCGC
>JALZUL010000038.1 GCA_023301665.1 Ascidiaceihabitans sp. | reverse complement strand
CTTCATCTCATAGGCAACTACATCGAATTCTTCTGCTAGGGCAGGGTAGGATGCATGAAGCTCACCCGCAACACGGACAATAGATTGGTCCAAGGATTGACCGGCTTCGACACAGACCAACATCATATCGAGACTGTCGGGAAAGCCTGCGGTGATTTCTTCCTTACGGGATTCAACACGACGTGTGATCCAATATTGTGGTAGGTAATATCCAGCACCACCCGGCCCAATTGTGTAGATCATCATTTTTTGCGTAGTGATTTCGACACCACCAGCGGTGAGGAAGAAGTTTACGTAAATCACGCCACCAATCAGACCTAAGATACCAAGAACCATTTGGGCCACGTGGAAAACACGAACCGCATCTTTGGATTGATAACCAGCTTGGCGCAGCTCAAGCTGGCGCTTGCTCAACTCTGCGACATCTTTGGGCTCCAAGAAGCTGGCGAATTTATCAAGCTGTTGGTTGTGTCCGCTTTGGCGTAATCTTTCGCGTTCGCTGCGGGTACTTGTATTTCCGGACGCTGTACGCTTGAGCTTTTCCATTGGGTCTTCAGGCTGGCGCATCATCATGATGACAGTGACGGCAATCAAGATTAGGCCAAGAATACCAGCCAGAATAATGGGACCTAATGGGCCCAAAACGTTTTGGATAGCAGCCATAAAGGTGTTTAAAAGTTCCATCTTGGATCCTTACACTTTGATGTTGGTCAGCATACGCATGACAAAAAGGTTAACTGCGAGGAACAAGCCCACAGCGATACAGCCTGGGATGAACATTTCATGTTCGCGAACTTCGTCATAGTAGTGTGGGTCGCCAACGTTGATGACGATCAACGCAATGATCGGGAATGCTGATAGGAACTTGCCTGACCATTTCGCCTCTGCGGTGATGGCTTTCACACGACGGAAAAGACGAAACCGGGCGCGGATAACTTGGGCAAGACCCGCGAGGATTTCAGCCAAGTTACCACCCGATTGCTGCTGGATGGTCACGGCAACAGCCAAGAAGCGCATGTCTTGCATTTCAAGGCGTTCCGCCATTTCTTTTAATGCTTCACCGACGTCTTTACCGTAGGCAGATTCGTCCGCGATAACGCCGAATTCGGTCCCAAGTGGATCTTTAACCTCTTTTGAAACAATTTGAATAGCTGATGAAAAAGGGTGGCCAACCTTTAAGGAGCGCACCATTAATTCTACCGCGTCAGGCAATTGTTCTTCGATCATCGCCATGCGTTTGTTTGCTTTACTCGAAATCCAAAAGAAAACCGCACCAATGCCGATAACAATAGACATTGCGATCCGTATCGGAGTGCTGGTTTCTGTGCCAATGCTAAGACCCATGAATGCAACAAAGCTTAGGCCTGCCATTATCCCGATCAATTGTTTGGGCGTGAACGCAATCGCGGCCTTTTGGGCTTTGTTGGCCAAAAGAGAATAGAGCGGAATGCTCTTTGCTTTCATATGCTGACGCATTTCTTTGCGCAGCTGTTCTAGAACTTCTTCGCGGCGGCCGCCCTTGTTCAGCATCTCCAAGCGGCGGTTGACGCGGCTGTTCATGCTGATCGATTTGCCAAAGGAGACAAGATACAGGCCCTCCACCAGCACGAGAACGCCGATAAAGATAAGGCCGTAGATGATTAGTTCTGCACTCATGTCAGTTGCTCCTGATGGGCGTTATTCTGCGGCGACGGGTTCATAGATGGATGACGGTAGATCGTAGCCCCACATGCGGAAGCGTTCCGCGTAGTGGCTGCGCACGCCTGTCGCGGTGAAGTGCCCGATGATCTTATTGTCAGGGGTCAGGCCAACACGCTGGTAGCGGAAGATCTCTTGCATTGAGATAACATCGCCCTCCATCCCTGTGATCTCTGTAATCGAGGTCATGCGACGGGAACCATCTTGCAGACGTGAGGCCTGCACGATCAAGTTCACAGCAGAAGAGATTTGCGAGCGTACCGCTTTTAGGGGCATTTCAATCCCAGCCATCGCAATCATGTTTTCAAGACGCGAAACACCATCACGTGCAGAGTTCGCGTGGATTGTGGTCATTGATCCATCGTGACCTGTATTCATGGCCTGAAGCATGTCGATAACCTCTTCGCCGCGGGTCTCACCCACGATGATGCGGTCGGGGCGCATCCGCAGGGCGTTTTTCAGACAGTCACGCGGGGAAACTTCGCCTTTGCCCTCAACGTTTGGCGGACGGCTTTCCATCCGGCCAACGTGGATTTGTTGCAATTGAAGTTCCGCGGTGTCTTCGATTGTCAGGATACGTTCGGCGTTGTCGATGAACGAGGACAAAGCGTTCAGCGTGGTTGTTTTACCAGAACCGGTACCACCGGACACAATGATGTTGAGACGTGTCGCAACGGCGGCTTGAAGGTATGCGGCCATTTCCTCGGTAAAGGCGCCGAAGCCCACAAGATCGTCGATACCAAGCTTATCTTTTTTAAACTTACGAATGGAAACAAGGCTACCATCAACAGCAACCGGCGGAACCATTGCGTTGAAGCGCGAGCCATCTTTCAAGCGGGCATCCACGTATGGGTTGCTTTCATCAACGCGACGGCCAACCGCTGATACGATCTTGTCGATGATGCGTAACAAGTGACGTTCGTCTTTAAATGTGATGTCTGTCAGTTCAAGTTGACCGGCGCGTTCCACAAAAATCTGTTGTGGACCGTTCACCAAAATATCGTTGACGGTATCATCTTGTAACAAGGTTTCGAGCGGACCAAGGCCGGTGACCTCATCGTATAGCTCTTTGTTCAGGGCTTGACGGTCGTCGCGGTTGAGAATGATGGCTTTTTCTTCAAGAAACTCGCTCGTGATCGATTGGATTTCTTGGCGCAGATCAGCTTCGGTCGCGTGTTCCAAAGCTGCCAGATTAAGGTTGTCCAAAAGAACACGATGCAATTCGAGCTTAAGATCGCCGACGCGTTCTTTGCGTTTGCGTTCTTTGTCCATGGTCATGACTTGAGCAGGCGTAGCAGGCGCAGCCTTGCGGGCGACCTTTTTTACGGTTGCCGCTTCAGGGGCTGCCGCTTTTGGTAACTCGGTGACCTTTGCGGTGGGTGCAGCTGCTGGCACTGGTGTTGAGGGTGCCGCAGGTTTTTTGTACTTTGAAAACATCGTTATAGCCCCGTTATTTATTATGCCGCTTGGACATTATCGTCTTTCAGTTCGTGAATGGATGCCGCCAATTTCGCTATTTCCTTGCGAAGCGGGTTTTTATGCGCCGAGCTGGCCAATGGCAGACCGTGATCACTGCCTTGGGAAACTGCTTTACCACCGTCAGGCAGTTGCAACTCTATCGAGATATCCAGGCTCTCAGCCATACGCTTGATCCGGTTCTTACCGCTTAAATCGGTGAATTTTGGCGCGCGATTGACAGCATAACGCAGCTTTTCAATTGGCAACTCTTCAGATTGAAGGGCGCGTTTGAAACGCAGCGCGTTTTGAGCGGAACGCATGTCCAATTCTAGCGTTGCGAAATAGATATGAGATTCTTGCAAGACGGTCTCTGACCACTGAACAAGCGTCGAAGGCATATCGATAACGACGTAGTCGAAATGGCTTCGCGCCATCGCAATAATTCGAGCGATGTCGTCAGGGCTGATCAAATCGAGCGGTAGCATGTCAGTTGGCGCAGTCAGAACCTCTAAGCGATCCTCGAACGTTAACAAGGATTGCGCAAAGCTCTCTTCGTCCATGCTTTCTGTATCTGATAGCATTTCGTATACGACTTCGCGACGTGGCAGATCCAAATACGTGGATGCTGCTCCAAATTGAAGATCCAAATCTAGAAGGCACACAGATGGTTGGGGATCACCCGCCATTGTGGCGAGTTCCCAAGCCAAGTTAACGGCCAATGTGGTCGCACCTGTTCCGCCGGCTAAACCATGCACGGCAATAACTGCACCATCTTTCTGATCACCAGATTTGAGGCTTGGCCCAGCTTGTGGTGAAACAACGGGTACGTCTGGCGTGCGAACACGTTCAATTGCGTGTGCAAGCTCTCCCTCGGGAAGGGGGTAGGGGACAAATTCATCCGCACCCTTGCGTAGTAACGAGTGCAAAGAGGCTGGCGTGACGTCTTCGGCAATCAAAATGACTTTGATGTTACGCGATTTGGCCTGCGTGATGATCTCACCCATGAGAACAAGGTTCTCTTCGTCTTCGCCGTCCATTGCCAACGCAATGAACTCCATACTTTCGGCTTCGGGTTGACCGAAAAAGGCCAAAACTTCGGCAAAGCCAAGATCACCCTTCTTCGGGTTGACCGAAAAAGGCCAAAACTTCGGCAAAGCCAAGATCACCC
>JALZUL010000037.1 GCA_023301665.1 Ascidiaceihabitans sp. | reverse complement strand
GCCAAAACAAAGACGATAAAGTGCTGCATAAAGCTGGCTGGGGCCACAAGACCAACGGCCAAAAGCAACGCACCACCAACAGCCAACAAAGTGACTTGGTTTTTGGTTTGCGCTTTAAACGCTGCGGCTTCTGCTGCGCGCTTTTCTTCAGCGGTTGGCTCAGGCACCACGTCTTTCTTGGGTTGTGCCGCAATCGCCGCCACTTTTGGTGGGGGTGGTGGGAAGGTCACAGCCTTCTCATGCGTCACAGTCGCGCCACGGATGACATCGTCTTCCATGTCGTGATTGATCACACCATCTTTTTCTGGCGTCAAATCGGCCATCATGTGACGAATGTTCGTCGCATAAAGCGTTGAGGCTTGGGCTGCCATCCGGCTTGGGAAGTCAGTATAACCGATGATGGTCACGCCGTTGTCGGTGACGATTTTCTCGTCCATGACAGTCAGCTTACAATTGCCGCCCTTTTCCGCCGCCAAATCGACGATCACAGAACCCGGCTTCATCGCCTCGACCATGTCTTTGGTCCATAGCTCTGGCGCTTCGCGGTTCGGGATCAACGCCGTGGTGATAACGATGTCAATTTCTGGTGCCAATTCGCGGAACTTGGCCAATTGGGCCTCGCGGAATTCTGGGCTAGACACAGCAGCATAGCCGCCTGTTGCCGCACCATCTTGCTGCTCTTCTTCAAAATCGAGGAAAACAAACTCAGCGCCCATGGATTCAACTTGCTCGGCCACTTCTGGACGCACGTCAAACGCATAGGTGATTGCGCCAAGGCTGGTAGATGTCCCAACGGCCGCCAAACCAGCAACCCCTGCCCCAACAACCAAAACCTTAGCCGGTGGAACTTTACCCGCCGCAGTAATTTGACCCGTAAAGAAACGACCAAAGTTGTTGCCCGCTTCAATGACCGCGCGATAACCCGCGATGTTCGCCATCGATGACAAAGCGTCCATCTTCTGAGCGCGTGAAATACGTGGAACCATGTCCATCGCCACAACGGTCGAGCCTTTTTTGGCGGCTGACGCCAAAAGTTTCTCGTTCGCAGCGGGGTTGATGAATGAAATCACCGTCTGACCATCGCGCAAACGTTTTACTTCAGCATCGTTTGGCGCGCGCACCTTGGCCACAACGTCAGAAGCCTTCCAGAGTGCAGCAGCCGTTTTGGCCACTTCAACGCCTGCAGCAGCGTAGTCGGCATCCGAGAAACCAGCCTGTGCCCCTGCGCCCGTTTCGATGACACACTCATGTCCAAGTTTCTGGAGCTGCGCTGCACTCTCAGGTGTCATCGCAACGCGATTTTCACCTTCAAATAATTCCTTTGGTGTTCCGATCTTCACTCGAAAACCCCCCTATTCATCTTTTTCCCTCGACGGTCGTTTCATACGGAATATGAGCCGATCATCAGTCGAAATTAGAAGCTATCCTGTGACGTGGTTGAAGACAACCAATCGGCCCCCCTCACAGAGAAATTATGCAAAAAACGTATCTGGTTTTTGATAATTTTGTTTCGGCCAAAAATAGGCTCTCAATGTACAAGAAACCAAAGCGACCCCCAAAAACAACTTAAAAACAATAAGTTATAAAACTTAAGAATAGAGACATCACTCCAAAACCAAAAATTCCCTATCGGAAACTTTGGTAATGCATCCCTCACACGGGGTCATAAAAAGGAAATAATTTAGTGGTGTTAGAACAATATCGTACGAAAATCCCGAATCTACCATACCAGTTGCCTAAAATTTGGACAGTTTGGATTGCGATCCTTCAGCCCGATACCGCAGGCAGCTTGTTCAACCTGCCTGCAAAAGCTGATTTGAACTTTGAACGCTGCCAATAACACCCGATCGAAGCGAGGGGTCGAACTCTCCCAAACGTATCGCACGGTGGATTGACGAATGGGGCCAATGCTCTGGGCGCGCAACCAAACCAGCTTGAACAGGAGCTGCTAAAATCATGTGCCGGTGCGCAGCAATGTCATCCGCATCGCGCAAATGGTACTCCCAAAAGAGCCGTTGCCAAATCCCTTTGCCTTGCGATTTAGAGCCGTACAGATCTGGGTTCTGACCGGCTGGCAATCCTCTGGAAAAATGGGATTTTAGCATCCGCCAGCGTTTGCCAAAATCGGTATCTCCGTCAGGCAACGTCCAAATCGTGTGGATAACAGCAGGCAGCACTACGATTTCATCGATCTCAAACGGCAAACTCTTACGGGTTTTGCGCGTGGCAAGGCGCAGACGCTCGACCTCTTGAACCAACAGGTTCGAATTACGGTCAAGCAGGCGCACTGTGAAAAAGAACGTGTTAGACGGTTGGGACTTTGCAGCGTGATGTAACATCCCCGCACATTGCAACAGCAAAGTTAACCATCACTTAAAAGGCCGAATATGTCGTTGGTCTTAACCCGCCAATTTCACGGCAGGACGCAATTCACCCGCATCCCACGCGTGTACCGCATCACCAAAAGCACTAAATAGGGCTGTAGACACAGGGCTTTGAGCCGCTTTCCATTCTGGGTGCCACTGCACCGACAAAGTAAAGCCAGCCGCGTCCTTAACATAAATCGCTTCAGGCGTGCCATCGGGTGCCACGCCATCAATCACAATCCGTTCTCCCGGCTCTTTGATGCCTTGCCCATGCAGCGTGTTGGTCATCACCGCATTCGCGCCCAATACACGGTGGAAAACCCCACCCTCTTGAAACTTCACCTCATGGCGCAACGCGAATTTCTCTTCCATCGTGCCATCAGGTGGCATCCGGTGGTTGGTGCGCCCAGGCAGGTCGCGAATTTCAGGGTAAAGTGATCCGCCCATGGCGACATTCACTTCTTGAAAACCACGGCAGATCCCAAAGATCGGCAAGCCACGCTCAACGCACGCACGGATCAAAGGCAATGCGACACCGTCTCGCCCGCGATCAAAATCGCCATAGGCTGGGGTTTCTTGTTCGCCATATTCGTCGGGGTGCACATTCGGGCGCGCGCCAGTGAAAATGAAACCTGCGCAGCGCTCTAACAGATCTTCTACCTTCACATGCTCAGGAGCCGAAGGGATCAAAAGCGGCAGAGCATCACAGACATTACCAACCGCTTCAACATTGATCGCACCACTGCCATAGACCTCATATTGATCATTGATCAGGTGGCTATTGGACAAAATTCCGATAATTGGGCGCGCCATGTGAATTCCTTGGAAGGTCTAAACTTTCTCTTATCCTATAATAAGAAGAGCGGGCTGTGAACAGCCCGCTCCCTCGCACAGTCATATGTGCGTAAATTTTAATCACTTAAAGTTAGATTTCGCCGGTCAACCCAGCGGCCTCGATACCAGCCATCGCCGCAATCGCGTCATTGTCCGATGTATCACCAGTCACACCAACAGCACCAATCACGGCACCATTTTCGTCACGTACAAGAACGCCGCCCGGTACAGGG
>JALZUL010000036.1 GCA_023301665.1 Ascidiaceihabitans sp. | reverse complement strand
CACGGCATCCGTTTGGCTCGTATCTTGCGAGGCGTTGAAGAGGTTCGCACCTTGGATGGACCTATGCTTCGATCCGGTGAGTCACGTAAGACAGGTAGCTTCACTCAGAGCTTACAGGACGTTTACGAATTGCCTGCAACCTTGGTTCGCAAAGATCGTTCACAGATCATTCATGGCCCAATCGATTTACTAGATTCGATTCTGAGTGAGGGCGAGAAGGGACTATCCTTGCAACGTTACAAAGGCCTAGGTGAAATGAACCCAGATCAATTGTGGGAAACCACCTTGGATCCAGATGCTCGCACTCTATTGCAAGTACAAGTTTCAGACCTTGCGGAAGCAGATGATCTATTCACAAAGCTAATGGGTGACGTAGTCGAGCCACGGCGCGATTTCATTCAGAAGAATGCCTTGAGCGTCGAAAACCTGGACTTCTAATGACCATAAATGGGCGCGAATTGTTGCGCCCATTTATTAACAACTAATTTACAACAAACTCAGCGTGTAATGCACCCGCCGCTTTTATACTTTTGAGAATGTCGATCATGTCGCGAGGTGCGACGCCCAACGCATTCAAGCCTGCAATAACTTCCGACAAGGATGCGCCATCGGGAACCTCAGCCAACCCAATTCCTGGTTCCTCCTCAATTTCAGCTTCTGTTCGTGGAACAATCACTGTTTCTCCCTCTGCAAACGGGTTGGGTTGAATGGCCAGGGGTGTTTCTTGGATCCTTAGAACTAGATTTCCCTGAGATACTGCCACTCGCGAGATTCTAACGTCTTCACCCATAACAATGGTCCCAGATCTTTGATCAACCACTACGCGCGCCTTACGTTCTGGTTCGATTTCGATATTTTCGATCCGACCCAACGCATGGGCGACAGATCGCATTCTCGTACTTGGAATATCCAGAGAAACCGTTCGGGAATCGATCATAACAGCAACTTGTCGTCCAAAATTTGAATTTATCGCCTGCTCAACCCTCGCGGCAGTCGTGAAATCTGCTTCTCTAAGCGCGAGGCGAACCTCATCCAAATCACTCAAATCAAAATCGATTTCTCTTTCCACTCGAGCACCCGCTGGGATTACTCCTGCGGTTGGAACTCCTTTAGTAACTTCTGCACCATCTCCTTCGGCAACGGCTCCACCAGCAATTATACTACCCTGAGCGACTGCGTAGATCTCACCGTCGGCTGCATTGAGTGGTGTCATCACCAATGTACCGCCAAGCAAACTTTTCGAGTCTCCGATAGCAGATACCGTTACGTCAATTTTCCCTCCCGCTCGTGAAAAAGCCGGTAAGCTAGCAGTAACCAAAACAGCTGCGACATTCTTCGGACGAAATTGTTCCCCACTGACATTTACGCCCAGCCTCTCCAAAATATTGGACATAATTTCTTCTGTAAAAGGGGAATTTCGCAAGCCATCACCCGTTCCATTCAGACCGACGACTAACCCATAACCAACAAGATCATTTCCTCGAACTCCATCAAATTCAACAAGATCTTTAATCCGAACAGGGCTGCTAAACGCTACAGATGCCGAACAAATTAGCAAAAGTAAGACCCGTGCAATAATCATAGAAAATTCACCAATGATAGCTGTGAGGTTCTTGCGGTTAGCGTATATAAACTTTGCAGTTGAAATTGAACTTCTTCCAATCTGGTTGCCGCCTCATAAGGATCCGCTGCCAACAAGGTACCCTTTGCGTATTCGAGGGAAACACTCTCTGTAGCATTTTTACTTATAAAACTGTCAATGCGGGCCTCCGCATAGCCGACCTTTGATCTTAAAGATGTTAAATCTTCTTGGTTTTGTAAAAGCCCTTGGCCGGCGGCGTATAGCAACACGCTTCTTTCTTCAGAATCAGTCACGAGGGCTTCATCACCAGCGATTGCTGCCACTGCCAAAGCCCTAATTGTGCCCTTTAACTCGGGATCTGTAGCCTTTATATCTAAAGTCAAATCCTGGGATGGAGCTAACTCAAACGCCGAAAATCCACGACTTGATCCCGAATAAATTACAGAATCGAATCCCGAAGGATCATCAAACCAGTTTTGGATTGCTAGAATTTTCTCCGATGGACCGTTAATTCCATCAACAAGCAAACTCAATTCGTTAACGAGGTCATCTGCACTTAGCACTGCCGGTCGATCAGTTGCTGTCCCAGAAAAAAGGCTACGCCCCGCAATTTGAGTGTTTAAAGTACTCATTGTATTTCTAAGTACTTCAAGTGACTCCTGCCCTGCTTGTAAAACAACATCATCTAAACCACCATTTGCTACAACAATCATATTGGTGCTTAAATCGGATGTAGAAGCTTGAATGCTTCCAAGTGCAATTTGCATGGTATCGGCGAACACAGCCGCTTCAGTATTCGCAATTTTGTACCCCTCAAGCCTGGATAAGCTGGCTTCGATATCTGTCAAATAACTGTAATTACCGCCTAGAACGCCTTTCACATCCGAAACCTGGCCAGATGTGAGTTCTTGCGTTAACCGTGTCATCTCTGATTTGAGGGCTGAGCCACGATTCTGCAGCATAAACGAATTGGCAAGGTCGCCGAGCGAGAGACTATTCATTCTATATCCTTAACAGGGTTTCCATCATTTCATCGACCGTCTGGATCATTCTCGCATTCGCTGCGTAAGCTTGCTCGATCAAGATCAACCTTTGCAATTCAACGTCGCTATCCACTCCGGTCGAAAACTCTTGCTGAGTCAATTCATCCAAACGAACAGAAGAAAAGCTAAGTTGTTGCTCATTACTCGTCCGGTCACTTGCGAACATAGAGGTTAACGCCGAAGATAAGTTAACCGCACTTAGCGCTCCCGTCCCAAAGTCACCTGATGCCTGATGTCGCGAGCTCGACATCGCTTCGCCCAGTTTCTGTAAAATGCTCGAATTACCAACATCACCTGGTGATGACGCGTCCAACCCATCACGCAATTTCCAAGTATCACCGCCTTGCTCTGGATCGACCAATTCATTGACCGCAATACGCCCAGCCAAGCCTGTTTCCTGCAAGGTATCAAATCGAGCCTCACTATCCGTGAAAAGCCCTGGCAACGGATAGCCCGCAGAATCTGAAGGAGCTAATTCTTCAAATCGCTCAATCAAGTCACGTGCGACAGCATCGATTTGCTCTTGCGCGTTTGGTGCTAATTCATCACGGATTTCAAACTGCGCACTTAACGACCCACCACGTAGTGCGCCATCACTGGAACCGGTTTTCACCTCAACACCATTGATCGATAAACCAGATAAACTTCCGGCTTCGATGGTCATTCCAGCCCCAATCAAATTGACACCTTCAAACCCAATCTCTGCGGCTTTCCCATCGATCAAGATCGACCCACCGTCAGTAAACAGTGCTACTGCCCCATGCGGCCTAGAAACGGTCTTGACTGGTACTATCTCACTTATCTCGTCGATCAACTTCTGCTGGTAATCCTGAAAGGATGCTCCATCTGCCCCTTGAGCATGCGCTTTAGTGATTTGTCCATTTAATTTTTGTAGCTCTGACAACGCACTATTTAGGCGATCGACTTGTTCTTCAATTGCGAGATCTGCACGTGTCCGTTGTTCTTGAATCCCTGACGATATCGAATTGATGGCATTGGCTAGATCTTTCGCAGAATCTACAGCTGTAGCTAAACGATCTGGTGCGTCAGGTCGACTAGCTGCCGTTATCAAATTGCTCTCAAAAGTAGAGATCTGCTGTGTCAAAGAGCCTGCTTGATCGGGAGTACCTATCAATAGGTCAAGTGTATTCATGAAGTCGAGCGTTGCTCTTTGATTTGCATATGAACCACTAGCTGCTTGCCTATCCGCAATAAGGATTGGATCTACATTTCGGGTAATACCGTCGACTTTCACCCCTCCAAGTCCGCCTATCGACTGAGATGAAAGCTCAAGGCTTCTAGCACCGTACCCTTCGGTCAGAACATTTGACAGGTTAGAAGATACGACCTGAGTTGCCCTTCCTGCGGCCATAAGCCCAGTCATTGCATTATTTAGTGCACCAGAAATTGTCATAAATCCCTCATTTGTTTTTTCAAAACCTACGACGTTATCGTTTAATATTAGTTGTCTCTTGCAACATTTCGTCCACAGTCTGGATAACTTTGGCATTAGATGAATAAGCGCGTTGCGTTTGAATCATGTCAGTCAGTTCGCCGGCCACGTCGGTCGCAGATTCTTCGCGCGCGTAGGCTACAATATCCCCAGTGGGTCCGTCACCTGCGTCCCATAAGAAATAGGAACCACTGTCTGGCGATGGCATAAATGTCTGTTGATCAAGTGCAACCATACCATTGGGATTGGGTAAATCGACAAGCGGGATCTGATAGATTGTTCGAGTGATACCAGTATCAAAGAATGCATGAACAAGGCCATTTGCATCCACTTCGACACTTGTCATGTTACCTACCGATGACCCGTCTTTCGAAATAGAGACCGGCGCGAAACTGTCAGACAGTTGCGTCAAACCATCACTCTGCCCAATCCGACCAATATTAATCTCAATCGGACCGCCATCGACATTAACGATAACGGCGCCTGAAGCAGGGTCATAACTTCCACCACTTGTTGTACTTATTGACGATAATGTACCACCGGAACTACGGCCATCATCGAAGGTTAGAACATATTCCCCAATTACAGCACCACCTTGCGCGTCATCTGTTAAGGTCATTGTCCATTCGTTAGATGAGCCCGACGCTGGAACTGTTGGGGTAAATGCTACACCAATACTTTCTGAAGTCCCAAGATTGTCAAAATATTCAATCGACAAGCTCTCGCTACCGCCTGTTTCCCCAGCTTCTGTGCGTGTTGCCGGAAGGTTAACGCCCAAAGTCATTGACGTTGTAGGTTCTCCAGAAAACTGGTTGGTGTTAACCTGAATTGGCTCTAACCCATCTGATGTATCACGCGGATATGTTGGGATTGTTCCATTTCCTAAAGCGGGCCAACCCATCAAGACCAATCCTGATTGAGAAACTAAATACCCATCTGCGTCGGTGCGAAAGGACCCCGTTGTCGTTAACAACATTTGACTTTCACCATTTTCGACACCCAGCTCAGATGCACGGGCAACTGGCAAAAGGCCACCACCACGAACCGCTAAATCAGTCGGGTTCGACGTTGATACAAGGGATCCACCCTCATCAACCAGACGCGTATTTGTCGCCCTAACACCACCAGCAGAATAACTCCCGCCAGAAGACGAGATCACCATAGATTCAAAATCAGTACTGACGCGTTTATATCCGTAAGTAGAGGAGTTCGCGATATTGTCAGAGATGGACGCCAGCCGAGTCGCATTAGATTGTAAACCTGCAACACCTGCATTTAGTGACGATGAAATTGTCATAGATACGCCTTCCTGCTGTACCAAAAATATTGGCACCAGTCTTAGACGTTACGATTTAACGTGACCCTAATAGATAAAATCCGTCACATTTCTAACCAT
Source organism: Ascidiaceihabitans sp. (assembly GCA_023301665.1). Lineage (GTDB taxonomy): Bacteria > Pseudomonadota > Alphaproteobacteria > Rhodobacterales > Rhodobacteraceae > Ascidiaceihabitans. The sequence continues at coordinate 5,218 of JALZUL010000036.1, read as the reverse complement.
CACTCACGTAACATTATGATTTCAATGCGGTTATTTCTTATCCGCATCGTATCTTGAAGCACAGGCTCACGATCAGCATGTCCAGTGACCTGTAAAATACGACTTTCATCCATTCCGATGCCTTTAAATATCTTCCTGACCGCATCCGCATTTTTCGTTGATTCCTCCCAGACTTGGGTATCCTGTAGAACGACAGGTTTGGCAGAAACATGTCCCTCTATTGCCATGCCATTGGTGACGGTTTTAGCGATGTCAGCGATCATAAAGATCATCATTTTTAAAAGCTCGGTCGGAGCGTGGGTCTTAGCGTCAAACAAAGGCTGATCTTCAGTTGCGAACAACTCAATTACCAATCCCTCATCTGTCACCTTGGTGATAATATGCTTCAGCGCATTCTCCATCACCATGCTTTCACCACCGCGCCCCAACAGTTCAGCTTCTACGCTTTTGAGCACTTCATCTTGCGCAGCTTGATCTGCACCTTCACCATCCGGCATGCCAAATTCGCCACGGGCTTGGTTTTGCTCTGTCGGTCGAGCAGAAGATGCACCCGTACCATTTTGAGGCAACGTGTTTTCCGAGAAAACACTATCGCCACCAAACGCACCATCACCACCACCAGAGATTCGGTTGATCGGTATCGTCGGCGAAAAGTAATCCGCGATCCCTTTACGTTGTTTTTCCGTTGTCGCATTCAACAGCCACATCAACATAAAAAATGCCATCATCGCGGTCACGAAGTCCGCGTAAGCGACTTTCCAAGCACCGCCATGGTGCCCACCACCACTGACAACTTTTTTACGTTTAATGATGACTGGTGCCGCATTTGCTTGCGCACCCATATCCACCACCTTCATTTCACCCAACGCCAGATTTAGCAGGCAGCTATTACTCAGGACTTAACAATTCCAATTGTTGCAAAGTTATTGATCCAGTGACCACTACGTGAACTGTGGCTTTGGAGTGATAACAGAGTAGCGCGCACCGTCCCAAGTTATGCAGTTATAAACCGCGAATACATGCCCCAAGGGAAGCGGGCGGACGCGTTGGATTCGTCTTGATGGCGACAAACATGGCAATGGCATTAGGTGGCTGACTGTCAGGTTTGATCTAAGATCTAGGCGATCCTACCAACTGGGATTCCTCAACGGAATCGTTTGGAATGGCATGAGCCTTGTGATCATGATTTGGCTTTTGATTAAACGTAAACCAAGCAAAACAAAGTTACCGCATGCCAGAACCTAAATCACTTAGGCCCCATCCGGCCCCATGTGCTCTTCGCCACGAGCCCGTGCTAGTTCGATCTGCTTTTGGCGTTCACGAAATCGATCCTTATCCGCGTCCGAGGTTTCATCGATACACTGATGGCAACTGACCCCTACTGCAAATTCGGGGCGTTTTAAATCTTCAGGAAAAAGCGGACGACGACAGGCATGACACAATTGATGTGGGCCAACCTTAAGACCATGGCCGACGCTCACACGATTGTCAAAAACGAAACAATCGCCTTTCCAGGTACTTTGAGCCTCTGGCACTTCTTCCAAATATTTCAAGATACCACCTTTGAGATGATACACGTCTTCAACGCCCTGCCCCAAAAGGTAGTTAGTGGATTTTTCACAGCGAATGCCACCCGTACAAAACATTGCAACCTTCTTGTTGTGAAAACGATGTTTGTTGGCCTCCCACCACGCAGGAAACTGACCAAAAGTAGAGGTCTCAGGATCAATCGCACCGTCAAAAGTTCCAATCGCAACTTCGTAGTCATTGCGAGTATCAATCACCACAACATCATCTTGCGCGATAAGATCGTTCCAGTCTTCTGCCCGAACGTAATTTCCAACACGCGCCAACGGGTCAACATTAGGCTGGCCCATTGTCACGATCTCGCGTTTCAAGCGAACTTTGATTTTTCCGAAAATCTGGGTCTCGCTAAAACTCTCTTTCCACTCCAGATCACTACAACCAGGCAAGCTACGTAAATGAGCCAATACTGCGTCAATTCCGGCACGTGGACCAGCAATCGTCCCATTCAAACCTTCGCTGGCGAATAGGATCGTACCCTTGACCTCTTGCTCGTTGCAAATGGCGCGAACCGCAGGACGTAAAACATCTGGGTCATCAAAACGGGTGAAATGGTAAAGAGCTGCAATAGTAATCATGCGCAGCCAAATACGCCGAAGCAGTTCTATAAACAAGGGGGGCGCATTGACGTGATGCTTACGTAACCCTACTCAGATCGTGACCTACAAAGTGAGTTGAAAATGTCTAAAGCCTTAATTGTGATCGACCTTCAAAATGATTTCTGCCCAAACGGCGCTCTCGCTGTTACTGGAGGCGATGAAATCGTTTCCGGCATCAATGCACTTATGGTGGATTACGACGCGGTAATTTTGACTCAAGATTGGCATCCAACGGGCCACTCCTCTTTTGCTAAATCGCATGTCGGGAAAAATGCTTTTGACGTGATCCCAATGCCTTACGGTGATCAGGTGCTCTGGCCAGATCATTGTATTCAAGGCTCAAAGGGCGCTGAGTTCCATCAAGCGTTAAATCAAGACTGCGCCGACCTGATAATTCGGAAAGGCTACAATCCGGCGATTGACAGCTATTCTGCATTTTTTGAAAATGACCAGAAAACACCAACGGGTCTTGAAGGATACTTGCGCACCCGTAAAATTTCACAACTTACACTCGTAGGCCTCGCCACAGATTTTTGTGTAAATTTCTCAGCTATTGACGCTGCAAACCTTGGATTGGATGTCACTGTGGACACGTCCCTATGCCGAGCGATCGATATGGATGGGTCACTTAATGTGGCAATCGAAGGGATGAAGGCCGCTGGCGTTATCGTTCTGTGATCCTTGCAAGTGCCAAACCTGTTTGATTTAAGGCTTCTAAAGTCATTCGGAGCCTAAAAAATGGTCGATATTGCAACACGCGTTTGGAATCACAAATGGAAAATCGATCCAATTGTGCGCTCCCTTATCGACACTGATTTCTACAAACTGCTGATGTGCCAAAGCATCTTTCGTAACCGTCCGAACGCCCAAGTGACGTTCAGTCTGATTAATCGATCCCAAAATGTCCCCCTCGCTAAATTGATCGACGAAGGAGAGTTGCGCGAGCAATTAGATCACGTTCGCTCTCTTTCCTTAAGCCGTGGTGAAAGCACATGGCTGCGCGGTAATACATTTTATGGCAAGCGCCAAATGTTTACGCCAGATTTCATGGAATGGTTTGAAGACCTGCGCCTTCCACCTTATCATTTAGAACGCGTCGGCGATCAATACGAGCTCACCTTTGAAGGAAAGTGGCACGAAGTCATGCTGTGGGAGATACCCGCGTTAGCCATCCTTATGGAACTGCGTAGCCGCGCCGTTTTAGACAAGATGGATAAGTTTGAGCTTCAAATTCTTTATGCTCGCGGCATGACCCGAGTTTGGGAAAAAATTGAGGCGCTGCGTGGCTTAGATAATCTATCCATCGCTGACTTTGGCACCCGCCGACGGCATTCATATCTTTGGCAAGATTGGTGTGCGCAAGCCATGCGCGAAGGTTTAGGTGATAAATTTTCAGGTACATCCAATTGCAAGATCGCTATGTCTCGTGAACTTGAGGCAATTGGCACAAACGCACACGAACTGCCAATGGTCTACGCCGCTTTGGCGAAAGACGACGACGCCCTTGCCCAATCTCCATACGACGTTTTGCAAGACTGGCACGATGAACACGATGGCAACTTGCGTATCATCCTCCCGGACACATACGGCACACAAGGCTTCTTAGATAAAGCACCCGACTGGTTGGCCGGATGGACAGGCATTCGCATCGACAGCGGTGACCCTGCTACTGCAGCACAAATAGCCATTGATTGGTGGTCAGCGCGTGGAGAAGATCCACGCGAAAAACGTGTGATCTTTAGCGACGGGCTTGATGTTGACAAGATCAAGGATCTTCACGCTCAGTTCACCGGAAAAACTAATATTTCCTTTGGTTGGGGTACGCTCCTAACCAATGATTTCAGAGAGCTCGCTGTAGATGACGCGCTCGCACCCTTCTCCTTGGTCTGCAAGGCCGTCCAAGCGAATGGAGCACCTACCGTAAAACTATCAGACAACCCGCGCAAAGCGATGGGGCCAGACGTTGAAATCGAGCGATACAAACGCGTGTTTGGTGTCGGTGACCAAGTAGAACAAGACGTTTTCGTTTAAGCGTCTGGGTTCACTTTACCGCGCATGCTTTTAACTTCGCCGCGTACTTTCTTGGCTTTGATGCGGCGGTTTTTAGACCCCAAGGTAGGGCGTGTCGCAATCCGCCGTTTGGGAGCAACAAGTGCCTTGCGGATCAAGTCTGCCAAACGTTCACGAATAATCTCGCGATTGCGGGCTTGGCTGCGCGTCTCATCACATTGCAGGACCAGGGCACCATCTTGCGTCCAGCGCCGACCAGCGAGCCGTTTCAGACGCATTTTAACCGGAGCAGGAAGCGAAGGACTACGTTCAGCCTCAAACCGTAACTCAACTGCGCTTGAAACCTTATTGACGTTCTGACCACCTGGGCCAGAGGCGCGCATAAAGCTCTCGCTCAGTTCCCAATCTTGCAGGGTAATATCATCGTTTATTCGAACCATGTTGTTTCTATACAGCGGAAACAAAAAACGAGGAAGGGCTGCCCAGATCAAGCAGCCCCTTGCCCGTCATGGCATTGGAACGTCTGTAGTAAACTTAGGTACTGAATATCCTTTTTGAACGGCTGGCCGCTCAGCAATCCGAAGATACCACGCTTTAATGTTTGGGTATTCGTTCAAATCATTCTCTTGCCACTCAAAACGAGAGATCCATGGCCAACATGCCATATCCGCAATCGTATACTCACCACGACCTGCCCCCGCGATATAATCGCGACCTTCCAGCCGTTCATTCAACACACGATATAAACGCTGACCTTCTTTTGAGTAACGTTCCTCGCTGTATTCAGACTTACCAGAGTTGTATTTTACAAAATGGTGTACCTGGCCCAACATTGGGCCTAAGCCGCCCATCTGCCACATCAACCACTCTACCATCTTCCAATACTCATCGCCTTCGCATTGAAACTTTTTATACTTGTCCGCGAGATAAAGCATGATGGCGCCCGTCTCCATCATCTGAACACCCGTGTCGTGATCAACGATAGCAGGAATACGGTTATTTGGAGCAATCTTCAGAAAATCTGG
>JALZUL010000035.1 GCA_023301665.1 Ascidiaceihabitans sp. | reverse complement strand
ATATTCTTTGAAGCCCCAAGGTTCTTGATTTGGGATGTGGGACGGGCGAGCCGATCGCGCGGTTTCTATCTGATCAAGGGTGTTTGGTCACCGGCGTTGATAGCGCGCCCGAGTTGATCGAGATAGCCAAGGCCCGTGTGCAGGGTGCGGATTGGGTGGTTTCGGACATGCGCGCGTTGTGTCTGGATCAGACCTTTGATGGGTTGATCGCGTGGCACAGCATGTTCCATCTTACGCCAGATGATCAGCGCAAGATGTTTCCGCTTTTTCGCAAACATGCGGCCAAAGGGGCGGTGTTGATGTTCACCAGTGGCACGGGTGAGGGGTGCGCGATGGGGGAATTTGAGGGGGAACCGCTCTATCACGGAAGCCTTGAACCTGAAGAGTATCGCGCCCTGTTAGAGCGCAATGATTTTGTGGTGCTTGAGCACGTTATTGAAGACCCTGATTGCGGGTTTGCGACAATTTGGTTGGCGCAGTTTCAGGGGTGACCCTTGGGGGTTTAGATTGCGGCGTCTACTTTGGCGGCGCAGATAAAATCGTTTTCAGACAAAAGCCCCAGTTCGTGAGATGTGAACACCACCGTGCAGTAGCCCCAGCCAAAAGAGATGTCTGCATGGTGCCCCTCTTTGTCACAAATATAGGCCACAAGGTTGGCGGTGTAGACGGCCTTTGCAAAGGCTTTAAAGGTGAATTTACGCGTTAGGCTTTGGGTCTCTAGATCCATTTCCCATTCAGGGCTTATTTGGCTTTTGAACTGTGCAAGAGCCGCGTCTGTTAAGGCCGCGCCGAACCCCTCACAGGGGGCGCAGGTGGTTTCGGTGAGATCGCTCATAATTAACCAGCTTTCTTTTTCTCGGGGTATGTTGGGGCGTGTAGGCCCAGTTTTTGGGCGTCTTTGATATCTTGCAGTAAATCGCGCTTTGTTGCGTCAAGCAATTGCTCAACGCTGTCGAGCACGAAATAGATGGGTTGATTGATGTCGATCCGGTAGGGGGTGCGCAAGATGTCGATCACGTCAAAGGGTTTGCGCATCACCGTGGGCTCATTGACGGAATGGGCCAGTTCGCCGGGCGAAGAGGCAAGGCCTGATCCGAGTGCTTTGATGATTTGACCCTGGCGTAGGAGGCCAAATTCGACGGTGAACCAGTAGAGGCGGATCAGCCAAGAGTAGTCGGTTTTTTCGCATCGCAAGCCGGTTTCGCCAATGATTTGGGAAAAATCTGCAAAGCGTGGATCGGTCAAAAGTGGGGTATGTCCGTAGATTTCGTGGAAGATGTCGGGCTCTTCGATGTAGTCGAAATCTTCGCGGCTGCGGATGAAGGATGCGGCGGGGAAGGTTCGTTCTGAAAGCATTTTGAAGAACTGCGTAAAGCCGATGAGGGCCGGTACTGCTTCAACTTTCCAGCCGGTGGTTTCGCCTAAGCGTTTAGAGACATCAACGCATTGTGGGACCTTGGTTTGGGACAGGTTGAGTTGCGCCTGACCCTCTAAGAACGGTTGCGCCATGAGCTTGTTCACGCTTGGTTGTTGTTGGGCCACAAGGTCACGCCATACGGCGTCTTCCTCGGGGGTGTAGTCGATGAACCCATGGGCATCGGGTTGCTTGGCCGTGTATTTCGTTGACTTCGGCATTTTGATCTCCCAACTTGTTTGAGGTATGATTGCTTGGGTTTCAGGAATTATTTATCCTGAATTGTTGGTGTTTTGGTGAAAATGGGAAAATTTTGCCTGTATGGGTGGAATGTGAGGTGAAATTTTGCTGGATGCTTTTGAGAAGCTGATTTTAAGAGTGCTGCAGCGCAATGGGCGGGCGAGTACTCAAGAGCTGTCGGACGCTGTTGGGTTGTCTCCTTCCCCGTGTTGGCGACGGGTGAAACGGTTGGAGGAAGACGGTTTTATCACCAATTACGCGGCGATCTTGGATGCGCGGAAGCTTGGGTTAAATGCGCTTGCGTATGTGCATGTTTCATTGGTCGATCACAGTGAAGCCACGATTGATAGGTTTCAGGGGTTCGTGGCAAAGAACGAGCAGGTTCTGGAATGCGCGTCGATTACGGGTGATTTCGACTTTACCCTAAAGATCGCGGCGACGGATCCAGAAGCGTTGGAGCAGTTTATTATGCACAATATTTTACGCCTTGGCGTTGTGCGAACGACACGGACAAATTTCATCCTAAGGCAGCTGAAAGTGTCGGCTGTTTTGCCGGTTGATTTGTGAGGTATTCTTTGGGTTCGACAGGATTGCCCGAGCTTACAGTTTGGTGATGTTCGCAGTGATCGAGATTTGCAGAATGTTGCCGACAAAGGTTTCGAAACCATCAACACCAAACGCCGCGCGGTCAATTTCACCCGTTAGTTTCACAATGAGATTGTCGAGATCATCGGGATCGCTGCCGGTGGTGCGAAACAGCCGCGCGTCCAAGGTTAGGGGGCGTGTGACACCTTTGACAGTGATGTCGCCGATGAGTTTGGCCCGATCACCACTGCGCGTGAGCCGTTTGGATTTAAAGGAAATGTCAGGAAATCTTTGGCTGTCGAGCATCTTTGCGCCGCGCAAGGCTTGGAACTGGTTG
>JALZUL010000034.1 GCA_023301665.1 Ascidiaceihabitans sp. | reverse complement strand
ATCACAGCAACTTTTTCACCCGCTGCAATCTTTTCTGCCGCCAACTTCATCGCAGCCTCAGGCGAAAAGACCGGCTTGGTCAGATCACGCGCCCGTGCGGTAGTGGCAAAAACATAGGTGCAATCCGACAGGCTGCCCGCCAGATCGTCCGACAATTGCGCATCATCCAGCAACCGCCCTGCACCGCTGGCCAAAGCGACCGCTGCTTGATTGGGCCAGCCATCACGCGGGGCCACAATGCGCATCCGGTCCAAACCGAAATTATACATCGCCCGTGCTGCAGAGCCGATGTTTTCACCCATTTGTGGGCGTACGAGTACAAAGAAAGGAATATCAACCATGCCCTTCCCTTACCCAGAGCAAGCCGCGCGCACAATCTCCCAAACTGTCATTTTGGCTCTCAAAACGGTCATTCCGGCGTGCAAGTCTTCATTCTTGGCAAAATACGCGACCAGTAAGCAAACCCCACGCTTAAAAGTTTCCTTTTCCAATCACATCCGCTAGTGCTGGCCCAAGTTTTGACAAAAGGACCAAGCCGATGGCCGCTGAAGCACAACAACCAGAGCAACCCCAGCTTTACCTCGTCACACCAGCCGAGTTTGAACTGGATGTGTTTCCAGACCTTTTGGCTCGCGTTCTAGACGCCAATCCGATCGCTTGTGTTCGTATGGCCTTGGCCACCCAAGACGAGCAGCGCTTGGCCAAAGCTGGCGATGCATTGCGTGAGGTTACTCATGCCCGCGATGTGGCTTTGGTGATCAGCGACCACATTCCGATGGTTGAACGTCTTGGTCTTGACGGCGTGCACCTAAGCGACGGTGCCCACCAAGTTCGCTATGCGCGCAAAGAACTGGGCGCGGATGCGATTGTTGGCGTGCACAGCGCAACCTCGCGTCATGACGGCATGAGCGCGGGTGAAGCTGGCGCAGATTACGTCTGCTTTGGCCCCGTGCGTGAGAATACGTTGGGCGACGGCAGCTTTGCCGAGCTCGAAATGTTTCAATGGTGGTCCGATGTGATCGAAGTGCCTGTGGTGGCCGAAGGGCTTTTGGACCTTGAGATGATCAAAACCCTCACGCCAATGACAGACTTTTTCGCCATCGGTGACGAAATCTGGAACACTGAGGATCCTGTGGCAGCTATGGCGACACTTGTCGCCGCCATGAGCTAATTTCAAACACTGTTCTTTTGGGGCGCAGGCCTTAAAAGAACACCCGCTCGATGCACCAATACGCGCCAACCGCCGCAATCGCACATGACGCAGGGATCGCAATGCGCGCCCGGTACCATTCATTGCGCGCCATCCAACCAACAGCCAGAAACGCAAAGCCGATAACCGTCAACTGACCAAGTTCGACACCTATGTTAAAGGCGATAAGTGCAGGAATAAACTGCCCTTCAGGCAGACCGAATTCGCCCAGCACGGACGCAAACCCAAGCCCGTGCAGCAAACCAAACCCGAAAATTATAAAGGGCCGCCATCGGTTTAACCCTTTGGCAAAGATGTTCTCGACCGCGACATAAACAATTGATGCAGCGATCAACGGCTCAACAATACTGCCCGGTACATTCACCCAGCCCAAAGCCCCCAAGGCCAACGTCACCGTATGCGCAAGTGTAAAGGCACTGACTTGCCAAACAAGTGGACGCAGCTGCGTGCTCAGGAAAAACAAGCCCAATACAAATAGGATATGATCAAGCCCTTTCGGCAGAATGTGATCGAACCCAACTGGAATGTAAGATGTAAACGTCTGCCAACCGGTGGCCTGCCCGCCGCCTGCAAAGCTGATTTCAGGGCTTGCAGAACCGGGATTAACAAAACCGGTAAACGGTGCATCCACCCCCTGCTGGCGCAAAACCATTTTACCACGCCCCGCAGGCCAGTTCACCACAACGCTTGATGCGTCAGCGGGGAAAGCAGCGGTTAAAGCCAATGTTGAAATACGAGGCAGTTCAAGATCCGCGAGTGTCTCCATCTCAAAGCGTGTCAGGCCAAGCGTAACGGGCGTGCCATCCACAACAACCAATGGTGCCGCGTTGAAATCATCGATTAACGCGGGCAAGCGGGCTTCAATCTCGGACATGTCAAGCGCACGCAATGCATCATAGGTATCTGCTTGCTCTGCCTCGTCCGTATCGGTCACCTCATCAAGGTTGATACCGGCAAGAAAGGCTTCGACATTGGCTTGCATCGTAAACACGATTTCGCCGTCAACAATTTCGAAATCTGAAATTGTGGGCAATGTCTCATGTGCGCTCACAAGTGTGGCACATGAAAGGAGGATGCTTGACATCAGCGCCGCAAAGCGCAGCTTAAGCATCAGATAAAAGGAAGCCGTCATAATGTATTTTTCTCGCCTTGTTTTCGCAACTGCACTTAGCCTATCTTGCGCCCAGTTGTCTGCACATGAGTTTTGGATCGAACCACAGAACTTTCAAGTCGAAAGCGGAGAAGAATTGGCAATTGACCTTAAGAACGGTCAAAATTTTGTGGGTTCAAGGCTTTCATACTTTGAATCGCAGTTCTCACGCTTTGAACTGGTCCAAAATGGTCGGATAGCAGCTGTCCAAGGACGCGACGGCGATCGCCCCGCACTTGAGACACAGATCGATCAAGATGGATTGCTTGTCGTGCTGCATGAAACAACGCCAGAGACCTTGAAATACAAAGAGTGGGAAAAGTTCCAAGCGTTTGCAAAACACAAGGATTTCTCGACAGCTGAAGCCGACCATATCGCTGCGGGTTGGCCGCAGACCGACTTTTACGAAAGCTACACCCGCCACGCGAAATCCCTTATTTCGGTGGGCAACGGCAAAGGGGCTGACCAAAGCTTTGGTTTGAAGACCGAGTTTGTCGCCCTCACCAACCCTTATGCGCCAGATTTCAATGGCACAATGCAGGTTCAGGTGTTGTTCAATCAAAAACCGCGCGCTGATGTGCAGGTCGAAGTTTTTGAACGCGCGCCGGATGAAAACGTCAAAGTCACGCTGCACCGAACGGATGCTAAAGGGGTCGCGCGCATTCCAGTCAAACCCGACCACGATTACCTTTTTGATGCTGTTGTTTTGCAGCCTCACACAGCGGACGATAAATCGGTTTGGCAAACACTTTGGGCGGCGCTGACATTCCAAGTGCCAAAATAACCTGATCGGCTTGCACCCGACGCCTTTGCGGTCCAGAACGAGCCCATGAATAAGACAGCTGACATTTTATGCATCGGAAGCGTCCTTTGGGACGTGATAGGCCGGTCCTCTCGTGCCATGCGCCAAGGGTCCGACGTACCGGGGCGCATCACCCGCCTGCCCGGTGGTGTGGCTATGAACATTGCGATGACTTTGGCACGCTTTGATATGACGCCCGCGCTGCTGACCGCTTTGGGGCGCGACGCCGAAGGCGATGAGCTGATCGCTGCTTGTAAAGCACGTGGCATGATCACTGATACGATTTATCGATCCGACGATCTGCCCACCGACAGCTATATGGCTGTTGAAGGGGCAAACGGGTTGATCGCAGCCATCGCCGATGCCCACTCTTTAGAGGCGGCTGGGTCAAAGATTTTGCGCCCGCTTAACGATGGGACCTTAGCGGACACCGCGCACCCATATGAGGGATTGATTGCGCTTGATGGCAACCTGACGGTTGAACTACTGACAGAGATTGCCAACAGCCCAGCCCTATCCAAAGCAGATTTGCGCGTCGCACCGGCCTCACCTGGAAAGGCAGAGCGGTTGCTGCCGTTCATAACGGCGCAACGTGGCACGCTATACGTTAACTTAGAAGAGGCCGGTTTACTCTGCCAAACCAGTTTTGAGACCTCTCGCGAAGCAGCAATCGCATTGCTCGCCAAAGGAGCCGCACAGGTCTTGGTCACCAATGGCGGCTCAGATGCCAGCGAAGGCACCCGCCTTGAGGACGGCACAGCTGATATCATCAGCCAAACGCCACCCCAAGTGCTGGTCACACGCATTACCGGTGCTGGTGACACGTTTATGGCCGCGCATATCGCGGCGCAGGCACGCGGTGCTGATCGCGAAACAGCCCTTAAAAAGGCGCTTCATGCCGCAGCCACTTATGTTTCTGGAGAATCCGTTTAATGCCCCTCATCACCCCGTCCGCCCAAGTCGCAAAAGCCCTATCTGATGGCGCACCAATCGTTGCCCTTGAGAGCACGATCATCACCCACGGCATGCCCTACCCGCAAAACCTTGAGGTTGCGCGACAGGTAGAGGCAGATGTGCGCGCGGCTGGCGCGGTTCCTGCAACAATGGCTGTGCTGGATGGTACCTTGCGCGCAGGGTTGGAAGATAGCGAACTTGAAGCATTGGCTCGGGCCAAAGGTGTCGCCAAACTGTCGCGCGCAGATATGGCCGCTTGCATTGCAACAGGCGGTACAGGTGCTACGACCGTTGCCGCAACAATGATCGCGGCCCGCCTTGCCGGTATTCACGTCTTTGCCACAGGTGGTATTGGTGGTGTGCACAAAGGTGCCGAAACTAGTTTTGACATCTCAGCCGACCTATTGGAATTGGCACAAACGCCAGTCACCGTTGTCGCCGCGGGCGCAAAAGCGATCCTCGACATTCCCAAAACCCTTGAGGTGCTCGAAACCCAAGGTGTGCCCGTGATTACATACGGCCAAGATCAAATCCCCGCGTTTTGGTCACGCGAAAGCGACATCCCCTCGCCTTTGCGGATGGACACAGCCGCCCAAATCGCCGGTGCGCATCAATTGCGGGTGCAGATGGGAATCCCAGGTGGTCAGTTGATCTGCAATCCCATTCCAAAAGAGTCCGAGATCAGTGCCAAGATATTGACCCCAATCATCCAACAGGCTCAATCCGAGGCCGACACCCAAGGAATCGCCGGCAAAAGCGTGACACCTTTCTTGCTGCAGCGGATCTTTGAACTGACAGAGGGCAAATCTTTGGTCGCAAATATTGCCTTGGTTCGAAACAATGCCCGTCTTGCGGCCGGAATAGCGCAGCATTTAATCGAAACGGTTGTAAAATAGGCCAAACTTGGTCCAAGCCATTGTAGCTTAGGTTTAAAACACCTAGCTATTTTTAAAGTTTAAAACGGACATGCCATGAACACCCCATTTGACCCTGAAACACCGCGGCGCGCTGGCTTGTTCTCGCGATTGCGGTCTTCGTTTTTGACAGGTCTGGTCGTTATCGCACCGCTTTGGTTGACCGTTTGGTTGATTTGGAGCGTTGTGGGTTGGATCGATGGGGCCGTTTTGCCATTGGTCCCTGACGCATACCAACCAGATAAATTCATCCAAGACAGACTTGGGCTGGATCGTGCGATTCAAATCAATGTACGCGGTATTGGTGTGGTGATCTTCTTTATCTTCACCATATTCATGGGTTGGATGGCCAAAGGTTTGATGGGACGTTCGTTGATCCGTTTTGCCGAAAGCCTTGTTGAGCGCACCCCTGTTGTACGCTCGATCTATTCTGGCATTAAGCAAATTTCAGAGACCGTTTTTGCGCAAACTGAGCGCTCTTTTGAAAAAGCTTGCCTGATCGAATACCCGCGCAAAGGCATTTGGGCCATTGGCTTTATCTCGACACTGGCCAAGGGCGAAATCACAAATCGCGCTGGGACATCGGGTGAGATGCAGTCAGTTTTCCTTCCGACCACTCCCAACCCCACATCGGGATTCTTGCTGTTTTTGCCAGCTGAGGACGTGATTGAGTTGGACATGAGTGTAGAAGACGCGGCCAAGTTGGTTATCTCTGCAGGTTTGGTTTACCCAAATGCGAAAGATCCCGCGTCTCCTGAATGATCACGCGGCTTTTACGAAAACATCTCGCGTAGGTCTAAGCTCGAGCGCATGTTCAGGTCATCGAAATGCGCTTCAAGGAACTGCATCGCTGCCGCTTGACCCGCCTCTTTCAACGTTTTGATGATATAGCTGTTGGGCACTGATTTTGTCGCCACTGACAACTCATTCATCAAAGCATCATCCGCAATCATATGCGTGTGCACCTGCGCCATCGTTCCGGGCTGCAAAGTGCCATTTTCAAGCAAACGCTGCACAAAATCGATTGCCCGCATTTCGCGTAACAATGACGAGTTAAAGCTGATCTCATTTAGACGGTTCTGAATTTGTTGAGGGGTCGTCGGTAGTTCTTCGCGTTCAAGCGGGTTGATATTCACTACTACAATGTCGCTTGGTAAGCTTTTGTTAAAAAACGGAAATAGCGCTGGATTTCCAGTATACCCGCCGTCCCAAAACGCCTCATCTTGACCCGTTTCGGTGTCAAACATCTCGACCGCTTTGAAAATCGTGGGAAGACAGGCCGAGGCCATAATGACATCTGCGTTGACCTCTTCACCTTTGAAAACCCGCAATTTACCATTGCGGACACGGGTCGCATTGATGAACAGTTTGGGGCCATCACCACAACAAATGCTCTCGAAATCCAGCTC
>JALZUL010000033.1 GCA_023301665.1 Ascidiaceihabitans sp. | reverse complement strand
TGGCGGCTTGGTCGCGCGGTTTAGGGAGCGTGATCAATGGGCAAGGCATCATGCAGTCCCCTGTGGTGCGCGAGCATGCGCAAATTCCCGAAGATCAAGTGATTATGACCTGTGTGGCACTTGGTTGGCCTGATGAGAGTTTTGAAGCGAACAGTGTGGTGTCACGGCGACGGCCTGCGCAGAATGCCGCGCGCTTTGTTGGCTTTGAATAGGGTGTAGGCTGTATCGATTTAGATCGATTTGCGCGCCTTAAGGGCCGCAGAGATCGTGCCATCGTCGAGGTAATCGAGCTCTCCGCCAATTGGGACACCTTGGGCTAGGGTCGTTAGTTTCACGCGGCCCTCAAGTTGATCTGCGATGTAATGTGCGGTGGTTTGGCCGTCGATGGTGGCGTTTAGGGCAAGGATCACTTCGGTCACGCTTTCGGTTTCGATCCGGTCCATCAGGCGGGGGATGCGCAGCTCTTGTGGCCCCACGGCGTCGAGTGCGGATAGGGTGCCACCCAGCACGTGATAGCGCCCTTTGAACACGCGGGTGCGTTCCATTGCCCACAGGTCGGACACATCTTCGACCACGCAGATTTCGCCGTTGGCGCGCTCATTAGATGTGCACAGATCGCACACATCTGTGGTTCCCACATTCCCGCAATTGAGACATTCGCGCGCAGTTTCAGCGACAGTTTGCATCGTTTCGGCAAGCGGCGTTAGCAACAACGCACGCTTGCGGATCATGTGCAATACCGCACGACGGGCCGAGCGCGGGCCAAGGCCCGGCAGCTTGGCCATCATGTCGATCAGCGCATCAATGTCTTGGGTAGAGGACATAAAGCTTAGCCTAGAACGGCAGGTTCATACCCGCAGGCAGGCCCAACCCTTCGGTCATTTTGCCCATCTCTTCTGCAGATTTTGCAGCGGCTTTGGCTTGTGCGTCTTTGACGGCGGCCAAGATCAGGTCTTCGACAACTTCTTTGTCGTCGCTGTTAAAGATCGACGGGTCAATATCGAGGGCTGTCAGGTCACCTTTGGCGGTGGCGGTTGCTTTGACTAAGCCAGCACCAGATTCACCAACAACGGTGACAGAGTTCAGATCTTCTTGCATCTGCTCCATTTTGGATTGCATCTCTTTGGCTTTTTTCATCATGCCGGCCATATCGCCGAGCCCACCTAGTCCTTTAAGCATTGAAGTCTCCTGTAGGTTTGAGTGTGTTTGTTTCTAATCGTATGTAAGCGTTGGACGGTTAGGATCAATCGTCCTCGAACGGATCCCATTCGTCTTCGACCTCGGGCAATGCCTCTTGCACGGCTTGGGCTGCGATTTGTTCGGGGGTGCGGATGGATTTGATTTTCGCCTTGGGAAACTGCGCCAATACGGCTTGAACCATCGGGTGGTTTTGGGCTTTGGCTTGAAGGGCAAGCTCAACGGCATCGCGAATTTCGGCGATGGTTTTCGCGCCGCCCTCGTTTACGATGGTGACGGCCCAGCGGTTGCCGGTCCATTGTTGGAGCTTTGCGCCAAGCCGTTGGGCCATGTCACGCGGTGCGCGCTCTGTTGGAACAAATTCGATGCGGCCTGGTTGGTAGGCTGCCAGTCGCAAAGTGGTTTCAACATCGACGAGCAATTTGACATCGCGGTGTGTGCGGATCAATTCGACCACGTGTTCGAATGTTGGATAACGTGCGAGGGCTTGATCTACGTCTGTTGCAAGCGCCATCGTTGCGCCACCGCCACCCCCCGATGGAAGCGATTGGCTTTGGGCATAGGCGGTTGTGCCGCCGCCCATTGATGGGGCTGCACCGCCGCCGCCGCCGCCATGTGGCGCAGGTGGAGGAGGGGTGACCCCGTTTAGCTTGCGCACCAGTTCTTCGGGGCTGGGCAGGTCTGCCACATGGGTTAGACGAATGATTGCCATTTCCGCGGCCATCATGGCGTTTGGGGCAGCGGCGACCTCGTCCAAGCTTTTGAGCAGCATTTGCCATAGGCGTGTCAGCACGCGCATCGGCAGGTTTTCAGCCATGGCGAGGCCACGGGCGCGCTCATCTGGAGAAACAGTGGGATCCTCGGCAGCTTCGGGCGTGATTTTCACCACAGAGACCCAATGCGTGATCTCGGCCAAATCGCGGATCACGGCCATCGGGTCAGCCCCGTCGGCATATTGTGCGCTGAGTTCAGTGAGGGCACCTGCTGCATCCCCGCGCAAAACCATATCGATCAGATCAAGCACACGGCCACGATCTGCCAATCCAAGCATCGCGCGCACTTGATCGGCGGATGTTTCGCCAGCGCCGTGCGAGATCGCTTGATCCAATAGCGATGTCGCGTCACGTGCGGAGCCCTCAGCGGCGCGGGCAATCAAGGCCAGGGCATCTTCGGCGATTTCTGCGGCTTCAGCGGTGGCGATTTTGCGCATAAGCGCGATCATCACTTCGGGTTCAATGCGGCGCAGGTCAAATCGTTGACACCGCGATAAAACGGTTACTGGTACTTTGCGGATTTCAGTGGTCGCAAAGATGAATTTGACGTGGGCGGGTGGCTCTTCGAGGGTTTTGAGCAGGGCGTTAAACGCACCTGTCGAGAGCATGTGAACCTCATCGATGATGTAGACTTTGTAGCGGGCGGAGGCCGCGCGATAGTGAACTGAGTCGATGATTTCACGAATGTTGGCGACGCCGGTGTTGGATGCGGCGTCCATCTCCATCACGTCAACATGGCGCCCTTCCATGATCGCGGTGCAGTGTTCGCAAACACCGCAGGGTTCGGTCGTTGGCATGCCGTTGCCGTCAGGCCCGATGCAATTCATGCCTTTGGCAATGATCCGCGCGGTGGTGGTTTTGCCGGTGCCGCGAATGCCCGTCATCATAAAGGCTTGAGCGATCCGATCCGCTTCGAAGGCGTTTCTGAGCGTGCGTACCATTGCCTCTTGGCCGACAAGATCGACAAAGGTTTCTGGGCGGTATTTACGGGCCAGAACCTGATAGGCGGGGGCGGTTGTTTCGGTCATACGCATCCATCGAGCTAATGCGTCTGAATCGACGCTTTGCTTAAACTACGGTGTGTAGGGGGTGAGGTCTAGCAAAAGGGTGGGGTAATTTTGATTGTCTGGCCCTATTGTCTGGCCCTATTGTCTGGCCCTGCCGATGCTCACTTACGAAAGCTATTGACGGCTGTCGCCCTGAACACGGTGTGTCGAGGGCTTTAGGTGAGAGATTGACAACGACCCAAACGGGACTCGTTACGGCTGCTTCCTTCCGGATCTGACCGGGTTGGCGAGGCGTTCGCCCGCGCCAACCTCTCGAGAGGGGATATAGCGTTGCGGATGTGCTGGCGCAAGGGGTGGCTTAAAGATCTAGCTGTATTTTGGCAAAGCCGCGTGGATCAGGCCCGATGAGTTTGGGGTTGAAGCGAGAGATTTCCGCTAAATAATCGATGGCTTTGGGGCTTGTTTCGAGCGTCGCGGACAAAGGGCGTGCGCACGCGACATGCCACGCGCCGTATGAGGGCATTGGCATGAAAGGTTTTTCTGACAAGTGGTTCTCGAGGGCGTCTTGAATGGAAATGGGTGTTTTCAGAATGATATTTTGTGGCGTCGCATGGGGGAAATTGCCACTGCCAGACCCGCGATAACTGCTTGTCGCGATGTGGAATTCTTGGTCCATTATGAGTTTTTTCCCGTTCCAATTCAATGACTTGATGCGTTCAGAGGTTGGGTTGATTAAGGCCCCCAAAGGGTCGTATCGCGCAGCTTGGCTTGGGTCGATGGTATAGGAAAGCCCATGGATGATGTCGAAGTTGAAGCTGGGAACGTCGAAGTCGATCAGGTGTTGATGGGGTGCGTTGGGAGTGGTGTGATTGAAGATTGCAGCGCTGCGTTCGAGCCACTCTTTGGTCTGTGCGCCGGTCAATTTGAATACCCAAACCAGATCGTGAAATGGGCTAAGGTGTAAAAGGTGACGTTGTTCGATGGTGCCTTTTGGGATGTCGACGTAGTTTGAGGGGCCACGATATCCGCCGCAAGACGTCGGTGCGATGGCGGCTAGAATCGGGAGGGTTTCGGCCCCTTCACGGGTGAGTGCGGTGGTGGCTGCGTGGCGCAAAGCCTCACCAATAAGGGTGATTTCGGCGCTTGATTGTATGAGTGAGAAGTAGCTGTTTATGTCCTGTGTCGAACGCCCAACTGCGCGTTTGAGTTGGGCGATTGCAGCCTCATGGGGCGATTGGGTCAAGGCCAGAACATGCGCATTTTCAGGGGTGTTTGGGGCGGGCTCACGAAGCTCGACTTTGTGTTGTACAACCCGCCATTTGCCGTCGTGTTTTGTTAGCTTAAGGTCGATCACCCCAAGGTGCGACCCGCCATAGCCCGTTTGGACAATGGGGGGTGTTTGAGCGGTGTCTTGATGTTCGGGATATAGCTTGTGGGTGTGTCCGGCGACGACGGCATCCACATCAAGGGTGTCGGCGAGGAATTGCGACGCATTTTCATCCATACCCGTGGCGTGGGGGGATCCGATGCCAGAATGGGCCAGC
>JALZUL010000032.1 GCA_023301665.1 Ascidiaceihabitans sp. | reverse complement strand
GATGATTACGGTCATCACCCCGTTGAGATCGCAGCCGTGTTGAAAGCTGCGCGCCAAGCTTGTGAAGGCCGCGTGATTGCAGTGCACCAACCGCATAGATTTACACGTTTGTCCCACCACTTTGATGAATTTTGTGCGTGCTTCAACGACGCGGATGTTGTCGGTATTGTTGATATCTTTGCCGCGGGTGAAGATCCCATTGAAGGAGCCTCACGTGATGATCTCGTGACTGGCCTTATCCGGCACGGACATCGGCATGCCCGGGCGGTGGATGGTGAAGCTGATTTGGCACGACTTGTTCGCGAACAAGCGAAAGCTGGTGATATGGTTGTTTGCCTTGGCGCGGGTTCTATTTCGGCTTGGGCCAACGCATTGCCAGCACAATTGGTTAAAGGCGCAGCGTAATGCTGTTTTGGGCCTGCATCATATGGGTTTTTGCCTCAGTAGGATGCGCGATGTTGCCTATTCGCCATCAGTATACGCCCGGCGTTATCTTGTTGATTGCAGCCCCGATCCTAATCATCTGGATCGGCGTCGCTCTTAGCCCATGGATCGCGATTGCGGCGATTGTTGCCTTTGTCTCGATGTTTCGTAACCCTTTGCGTTTCATTTGGCGAAAGCTGCGTGGCCAGAACCCACAACTTCCCTCGGAGTTGGGCAAATGAACCTGTCGATCATTCTTGTGAGCTTATGGGCTGTTGCGGCTAATGTTCTAGCGATGACGCCCAGCAAAGATTTTCATTGGCGCAATGCTTATATTCTAATTGGTATTGGAATACCGATGCTCGGCTTTGTCACTTGGCAGAACGGCCCTTGGGTCGGTTTGATCGTTTTGGTCGCTGCCATGAGCATTTTGCGCTGGCCCGTGATTTATTTAGCCCGATGGGTTAAACAAAAAATCAAAGGGGATAAGTTATGAGCAGTTTGGTTTTTGTGTCACCCATGGCTGTCTCTGCGATGATCAGTCTTTGGCTTGGTTTTCGCATGCGCTTTATCATGTTTGGTGCATGGCTTTCTATTTGTGCGGCACTGACACTTTTGCTTTTGCGGGGGCTTTTTGGGGCGGAGGCTGTTTCTGGGCCTGGTTTGACCCTTTTGGCAATTTTGACCGTTTTTGAGATGAGTGCTTTCGCTATTGGGCTTTTGATCGCCCGTGCGCGTCTGCAAAGGAAGACAAAATGAATGATATGCCTGAGGTGCGTGGCCGCTTGACGCCTGCGCGTGTGTTGTCTGATCTGACATGGCTGCGCGTCGGCGGACCGGCGGATTTCTTGTTCCAGCCAGCCGATGTGGATGACCTTTGCGATTTTATGAAGGCGCTAGACAGCAGTGTGCCTGTTTTCCCGATGGGGGTGGGCAGCAATCTGATCGTGCGCGACGGTGGCCTGCGCGCAGTTGTTGTGCGCATGGGGCGTGGTTTCAACAGTATTGAAGTGTCGGGCAATCGTGTGAGCGTTGGTGTGGCCGCGTTGGATTCACATGTGGCACGTAAAGCGGCCGACGCGGGTATTGATTTGACGTTTTTGCGGACAATTCCCGGCAGCATTGGCGGCGCGGTGCGCATGAATGCCGGTTGTTACGGCAGCTACACTGCAGATGTGTTTGTTGAGGCTACGGCCGTTTTGCGCAGTGGTGAGATCGTAAAGTTAAGTGCCAAGGACCTGAATTTTCAGTACCGCCAGACTGATTTGCCCGAGGGGGTAGTCATCATCAGTGCCGTTCTTGAGGGACCAAGCGGAGATCCTGCAGATTTGCATGCCCGCATGGAAGACCAATTGGCTAAGCGTGACGCGAGCCAACCCACCAAAGACCGAAGCGCAGGCAGCACTTTTCGTAATCCTGCGGGCTTTTCTAGCACTGGGCAAGCAAATGATGTCCACGATTTAAAAGCGTGGAAGGTGATTGATGATGCCGGAATGCGCGGCGCGCGCATGGGCGGTGCACAAATGAGTGAAATGCACTCCAACTTTATGATCAACACTGGGCAAGCATCCGCCGCTGATCTTGAAGGATTAGGCGAAGAAGTGCGAAAAAAGGTTTACGATTCAAGCGGTATCACGTTAGAATGGGAAATTATGCGAGTGGGTGATCCGATTGTCACCTGAATGGGTATAAGCTCGCATCTTTAAAAGCCGAAAACGGCAATAAAAACAATAAGAACCCTAAAAATGGGTTCGGGACATAGAGGCACTCTGGTGGGTCAGTCGAGCAGGACGCCCCGAACAGTTGCAGTATTGATGGGTGGCCCTTCGGCTGAGCGCGAAGTGTCATTGTCCAGTGGACACGCATGTGCTGCCGCGTTGCGGGAAGAAGGATTTGAAGTGGTCGAGGTCGATGCAGGCCCCGATCTTTCTGCCGTTTTATCAGGTATGAAGCCCGATGCGGTTCTCAATTGCCTTCATGGCCGTTGGGGTGAAGACGGATGCGTTCAAGGTATTCTTGAATGGTTGGGCATTCCCTACACTCATTCAGGTGTTTTGGCGTCGGCGCTTGCGATGGATAAACAGCGCAGCAAAGAGGTGTTCGCTCAAGCCGGTTTGCCAATTGTCCAAAGTGTTATTGCGCCTGCAGACGATGTCCGTGCCCGTCACGTGATGGAACCGCCTTATGTTGTGAAGCCAAATAATGAAGGCTCCAGCGTTGGCGTGTATCTTGTTGATGAAGAGAACAATGGACCACCGCAGCTGGATGCGGATATGCCGGATGAAGTCATGGTCGAGGCTTTCGCCCCCGGTCGTGAATTAACCACAACGGTTATGGGTGATCGCGCTTTGACCGTGACGGATATTTTGACCACCGGCTGGTACGATTACGACGCGAAATATAAAGAGGGCGGCTCGTCCCATGTTGTACCTGCGGATGTTCCGGCCGAGATTTTTGACCTGTGCATGGAATACGCCGTGCGCGCGCATGACGCCTTGGGGTGTCGCGGCGTGAGCCGAACCGATTTTCGTTGGGATGAAAGCAAAGGGGCTGCAGGCTTGATCTTGCTTGAGACCAACACGCAGCCCGGCATGACAGCAACGTCGCTCACACCAGAGCAAGCGCAAAACATTGGCATCAGCTTTCCAAAGCTGTGCCGCTGGATGGTGGAGGATGCAACATGCAACCGCTAAACACCCGTCCTAAAGCCGTAAAGGCCGACCCATCACCGTCGCGCTGGTCGTGGCGCATGCAACGTTTGATGCTGACACCGCTGTTTCGGTTGGGGCTGCGTGTCGTTTTACCTTTTGCTGTGACGTTTGGTGTGGGGGTTGCATATTTCTCGAACCCTGAGCGTCAAGCGATGATCACCGATACGATCGCGGGTATGAAAGCCAGCGTACAAGAGCGCCCAGAATTCATGGTGAACTTGATGGCGATCGATGGGGTCGGAAGTGAATTGTCCGAAGATATTCGGGTCAACTTGCCGATCAACTTTCCTGTAAGTTCCTTTGATCTTGACCTAGAAGAGATGCGCAAAACTGTGATGGCCTTGTCTCATGTGGCTGAAGCATCCTTGCGGATTAAGCCGGGCGGCGTGCTTCAGGTGGACGTGACCCCTCGTGTTCCCGTTGCCGTTTGGCGCAGCCACACATCGTTGTCGTTGTTGGACATTGACGGCGCACATGTGCGTCACATTTCGTTCCGCAGTGACCGGTCTGAGCTGCCGCTTATTGCGGGTGAGGGTGCAAATGAACATGTGGCCGAAGCCATGGAATTGATCCAAACGGCCAAGCCTTTGGGCAAACGGCTGCGCGGTGTTGTTCGCATGGGATCACGCCGCTGGGATATCGTTTTGGATCGTGATCAGCGTATCCTCTTACCAACAACCGGTGCCGTCGCAGCACTTGAACATGTGATCGCCCTTGAGGGGGCTCAAGATGTTCTAACGCGTGATGTTGCAAGTGTAGATATGCGCCTGAGTGGGCGACCAACAATAAAAATGAACAATGACGCCACTCAAGAAATGTGGCGCATCAGGCAGCTTTCGGAAAGTGGACAATAGGGTATGATGGATCTCTATGACAGTCAGCGCAGCATGCGCAACATGCGTAAAATCGCAATGCAACGCGGTGTTGTCGCGATTTTGGATGTTGGCAGTTCAAAGATTGCTGCTCTTGTTTTGCGTTTTGATGGCTCGTCAAGCGTTGGCGAAGATGGCGAGATCGGGTCTTTAGCTGGTCAATCGGGGTTCCGCGTGATTGGCGCTGCAACAACGCGCTCTCGTGGTGTTCATTTTGGTGAAATCACAGCGATGCAGGAAACTGAGCGCGCTATTCGCACAGCTTTGCAGGCGGCCCAAAAGATGGCTGGCATTCGTGTGGATCACGTGATTGCCTGTTTTGCGGGTGCAGATCCACGCAGTTACGGCCTCGATGCGCAAATCAGTCTAGACGGTCAGGTTGTAACCGAGGATGACGTTGCGCGCGTAATGTCGCGTTGTGATATTCCGGATTACGGTGAAGCCCGTGAGGTTCTGCATGCACAGCCCGTGAATTTCGCGCTTGATCACCGGTCAGGTCTGTCTGACCCGCGCGGACAGTTGGGCAACGAATTGTCCGTTGATATGCACATGCTCACAGTCGAAGCGGCTGCGGTGCAAAACCTAGCGCATTGCATCAAGCGCTGTGACTTGGAATTGGCGGGGATCGCGTCATCGGCCTATGTATCCGGCATTTCCTCGCTTGTGGAAGACGAGCAAGAGCTAGGGTCAGCCTGTATCGATATGGGGGGCGGTGCCACTGGCATCTCTATCTTTATCAAAAAGCACATGATCTTTTCCGATTCTGTACGGATGGGCGGGGATCACGTTACATCTGATATTTCGTTGGGGCTTCAGGTTCCGACGGCCAATGCGGAACGGATCAAGACGTTTTATGGTGGGGTTCATGCGACAGGCATGGATGATCGTGAAATGATCGAGATCGGTGGTGATACCGGAGATTACGAACACGACCGTCGCACAGCTAGCCGTGCTGAATTGATCGGTATTATGCGTCCGCGCGTCGAGGAAATCCTTGAGGAAGTTCGTGCGCGTTTAGACGCTGCGGGCTTTGACCACCTGCCAAGTCAACAAATTGTTCTCACGGGTGGTGGCAGCCAAATTCCGGGCCTTGATGGGCTTGCAAGTAAAATTCTCGGGCATCAAGTGCGCTTGGGTCGGCCGCTTCGAGTTCATGGATTGCCTCAGGCCGCTACGGGTCCAAGCTTTGCGTCAGCTGTAGGCTTGTCGTTGTTTGCAGCACACCCACAAGATGAATGGTGGGATTTCGATATTCCGGCCGATCGTTACCCTTCGCGTTCATTGCGCCGCGCGGTTAAGTGGTTCCGCGACAACTGGTAACCCCTATATTTGCCTGAAGAGACAAAATGACGTGTTGGGCGGCAAAAAACCGCCCATATTTTGCGTCAAAATTGCGTTTTTTGGATGACGTTGCCGTTAGATCACGGTAAGATACCTGTGGATAAGGCATAAAAACACCTGCAAAGCGGGTCACAATAACAGGCGGACGCAAAATGACACTGAACCTTTCGATGCCCGGACAGGACGAATTGAAACCTCGTATCACCGTGTTCGGTGTTGGTGGTGCTGGCGGCAACGCGGTCAATAACATGATCGAAAAGCAACTTGATGGCGTGGATTTCGTTGTTGCGAATACAGACGCGCAAGCATTGCAACAATCTGCGTCTCAAACGCGCGTTCAGCTTGGTATCAAAGTCACCGAAGGTTTAGGGGCAGGGGCCCGCGCAACTGTCGGGGCTGCGGCGGCTGAAGAAAGCATTGAGCAAATTGTTGACC
>JALZUL010000031.1 GCA_023301665.1 Ascidiaceihabitans sp. | reverse complement strand
GGTTTGAAGATGGTGAATTGAAACCTTTGTCAGATCTACGGGGGTACACCAATCATCGCATTGGTGAGCGTGACATCGCCGGAGGCATTCGTGATTGCGCTGGTACAAAAGAAATGATTGTCGCAACTGCGAATTGGTCCAAGCTCGTTGCGATCACGTTTGGTGCAACAGGGTTTAATGCCGTTGAGCTTGGCCGAGATACATCTCGCGCAGCCTTTGCCAAAGCGATGGCGTGCGCGAACTGATTTTAGTTTAACGACCTTTTGGCTTGGGTCGGTCTTAGCCCAAAGCACGCCAGCCGATGTCACGGCGGCAAAAGCCATCTTCCCAATCGATGCTATCCACCATGGCATAAGCACGTTGTTGCGCCTCTGCGAGGGATGCACCACGTGCAGTGACGTTCAAAACCCGCCCACCGTTGGCAGTGATCAACCCGTCACGTTCCGTAGTCCCCGCGTGGAACACCATGTTCATGCTGTCGTTAGGCAAGGCATCAAGACCTTTGATAACAGTGCCTTTTTCGTATGCCCCTGGGTAACCTTTTGCTGCGAGAACAATAGTCACCGCATGATCGTCAGCCCAGTTTGGTTTAGCGTCAGCCAACTTTCCATCAGCTGCAGCTAGCAACAGGTCAAGCACCTGTGCACCCAAACGCATCATCAGGACCTGACATTCAGGGTCACCGAAACGCACATTGTATTCCACCAAGCGCGGCTGCCCATTTTCAATCATCAGGCCCGCATAAAGGATGCCTTGATAAGGTGTGCCGCGACGGACCATTTCGGCCATTGTGGGGCGAATGATCTCATCAATGGCCTTTTGCGCGATGGCGTCGGTCAGGACAGGGGCAGGGGAATAGGCCCCCATACCGCCAGTGTTGGGGCCTGTGTCGCCGTCGCCAACGCGTTTGTGGTCTTGGGCCGTGCCGATAGGCAAAACATCCATTCCGTCACACAGAATGAAATAAGATGCTTCTTCGCCTGTCATGAATTCCTCGATGACGACCTCAGCGCCAGCATCCCCGAATGAGCCGTCAAACATATCTTCAATTGCAGCTTCGGCCTGTTGAACGGTTTCTGCGATGATGACGCCTTTACCTGCTGCAAGCCCATCGGCTTTTACAACGATCGGCGCGCCTTGTTTGCGCACGTATTCGATTGCGCAAGCCGCATCAGTAAAATGACCGTAGGCGGCAGTTGGCGCGGCTGCGGCATCGCAAATCGCTTTGGTGAAGGCTTTTGATGCTTCTAGTTCTGCAGCTGCTTTTGAGGGACCAAAGACCAGCACATTTGCTTCGCGTAAGCGATCTGCAACACCTGCGGCTAAGGGGGCTTCTGGTCCGATGACAACAAAGTCGATCGCATTTTGGGCCACAAATTCGACAACGGCTGTACCACTCATGACATCAATGTCTGCACATTCGGCCATTTGGGCGATGCCAGCATTGCCCGGCGCAACGATCAAACGGTCACATTTGGGGTTTTGTTGGATGGCCCAAGCCAGCGAATGCTCGCGTCCGCCGCCGCCGAGGATAAGAATATTCATGTGTGCGCTCCTGATGTGCTTGGCCTTAGAGTTGCCGCGTTCTAAGCTGTGCGGAACTTGAGGTAAAGAAGACAGATGATGGACCTTTTTGATGACCCCGTTGAGGGCGAAAATTCACCGGAATTTAGTGTAACTGAGCTTTCAGGTGCGATCAAACGTGTGATTGAAGGTGAATTTGGCCACGTTCGAATCAAAGGCGAAGTGGGGCGGGTGTCTCGTCCGCGCTCAGGTCATATCTATTTAGACCTCAAAGACGATAAATCTGTGATCAACGGCGTTATCTGGAAAGGCGTGGCATCGCGCCTGCAAACCCAACCCGAAGAGGGGATGGAGGTTGTTGCGACGGGACGTGTCACGACCTTTGGCGGACAATCCAAATATCAGATCGTGATCGAAGACATCAAACCGGCTGGCATGGGCGCGTTGATGGCTTTGCTGGAAAAACGCAAAGCAATGCTGAGCGCAGAAGGGTTGTTTGATCCAGCACTGAAGCGCCCATTGCCATACCTGCCTGAAGTGATCGGGGTTGTGACCTCACCGTCAGGTGCGGTTATTCGCGATATTTTACATCGTTTGCGTGATCGTTTTCCACGCAAAGTTCTGATTTGGCCTGTTGCGGTTCAAGGGGCCAAATGCGCACCAGAAGTTGTGCGTGCCATTGAAGGGTTCAACGCGATGACCATTGGGGGTGCAATGCCACGACCCGATCTGTTGATCGTTGCGCGCGGCGGTGGCTCGGTCGAAGATCTATGGGGCTTTAACGAAGAAACGGTGGCACGTGCGGCGGCGGCGTCTGATATTCCGCTGATTTCGGCTGTTGGCCACGAAACAGATACAACGCTGATCGATTTCGTTTCTGATAGGCGTGCGCCTACACCGACGGCAGCTGCGGAGCTTGCAGTACCGGTGCGGTTAGAGCTGATGGCGTTGCTAGATCAGCAAGCTGCGCGAATGTCTGGGGCGCTGAGCGGCGGTTTGCAGCGCCGTTCGCAGCGGTTGCAAGATTTATCGCGGGCTTTGCCACGTTTGGACACATTGCTAGATGGCCCTCGCCAACGTTTGGACACGACTGGCGCGCGGCTTGGCCCTGCGCTGATGAGCGGAGTGCAGCGGCGCAAGGTGCGCCTAGCCGATGCCGCAGGTGGCTTACGTCCGGCCACGATGCAACGCATGATTGGGGCTGAACGCCGTCGCTTTGAAGGGCTGTCTGCGCGTTTGCGTCCCGCATTAGAACGCGCTGTCACCGTTAAGGCGGATCGTTTCAAAGCGGGAGCAGGGCGGTTTGATCCGCACAGCGCGGTCGAAGAAATGGCATCGCACCGCGAAACGTTAGATGCGGTCGCCAAGCGGATTGTTGATCGTGGGCAATCAAACATTGACACAGCACGTCACAAAATCGAGGCAATGGATCGGCTGCGTCTCACGCTGGGGTATGAGGCAACATTGACTCGCGGTTATGCGGTCGTGCGTGGCGACGGCGACGTGGTGACAACCAAAGCAGCCGCTGGAAAAGCGCAAGCATTGGAAATTCAATTTGCGGATGGCAAAATCGAGGTGGGTGGTAAAGCTACGGGGACACGCAAGGCCTCGTCGAAGCCAGCCGATCAGGGGTCACTGTTTTAGCGGTTAAGTGGCGCGGACCACTTAGCCGACGTGAAACAGCGTGTCGAACAGACGTGGATCGATGCTGGCGTTGGCAAATGTATCGCCCTCTGTGAGGATTGAAACGGCATCATGGCTGTGCAAGCTCTCTTGGTGGCTGGCGACAATGCGAAAGTCGCCGATGCGCTGGTCGGCGAGCAATTGCTCACAAAACAGACGTGCCGCGTCTTCCACAAAAATGGGGTTGGCTGCGTTCAATTCTGCAAATGCTTGTTCGTCTTCGCGTTTCACCATGACTTGGGTTTCTGTCGGCACGGCCGTGCGACAAGCTTTGATCAGGTCCTCGAACCACAGGGTGTCTTGATTTTGATCAATAACAACAGAAATGCGCGCAACAGAGCGCTGAGAGTGGGGGGTCGCAAGCTGCCCACGGGTTTCGCGCGCATGCTCGGACAATTCCAACGAACAAGGGCAGGTCGATGAATAGACGTAGTCGAGGTGCATGATCTTTTGGCGCGTGCCGTGCTGCTCGACCAATTCCAGCGCGATATCGTAATACTGATAACCGGTAAGCCCAGAGCGCAGGCTTTGGATCTTCATCGGATAGCTAAACCGCATTTGAATGCGGGCATCAAAGCTCTCAAGATCGGCTTTGTAATCGTCTAAAGCGGCTTCGATTACGTTGAAGCTAAATGCTTCTTCGGAGTGTTTGTAAAAGGAACGCATGATGCGGGACATGTTAATGCCCTTCTTATCCGCAACCAAGCTGACTGATCCTGTCACCGATGTCTCAAGCATCACTGGCGTTCCGTGTGGCGCAACATAGCGGATGGGCAGACGAAAGTTGGAAATACCAACATGCTGGATTTGCTGTTTGGCCCCTTTGATCAGGCTCGAAGGCCCATTCTGCAGGTCAGGGAGGGACGCTTTATAAGCGGCGTCGACCTCAAAATCTTCAGGGTATTCGCGATTGAATGTGGGGTAGTCAGAGGAATTCGACCTTTGCACCAGTTTCGCGATGGCTGGATCAAGGGCGTTAATTTCTGAGGGCGTGGCCGATTGCGCCCATGCACGTAGGACGTCTAGCGCATCTTTGGCCTCGAAGCGTTCGGGTATTGGTCTTGAGTCGGGCGAATGAACATTCATTAAGTAGCCCCCCTATGTTGCGTCTGTATCCCACAGATAAGCGGCCTTGAGCCTGTTGCCAACGGTTAGCTTTATACTAAGACGGATTTGTTATGTCAGATTGGGGTTTTCGCCATGAAATGGCGGCCGGCCAAGGAAAGTGATACAAAACACTCACCTTGGCCGTTGTTTTTAAGAGGCTGCGTCTAGCGCCTGCTTTATGTCGGCGATCAAATCATCGGTGTCTTCGATCCCCACAGAGACACGGACCAACCCGTCGGTGATGCCAAGCAGATCTTTTTGCTCTTGCGACAGGCGTTGGTGTGTTGTTGTCGCAGGATGGGTCAAAATAGATTTAGCATCGCCCAAGTTGTTGGAAATGATTGCGATTTGGACTGCGTTTAGGAATTTGAATGCAGCTTTACGACCACCTTTGAGATCAATGGCAAGAACTGTACCGCCTTTACCCATTTGATTAACCGTCAATTCAGCTTGTGGATGATCGCTTAGACCAGGGTAAATCACCCGATCAAGCGCCGCATGGCCTTGCAGGTTTTCAGCGATTGCTTGCGCTGACGCAGTTTGCGCATGCACACGCAGCTCAAGGGTTTCGAGACCTTTGAGGTGTAACCAAGCGCTGAACGGCGACATGGAACCACCAGTGTGCTTCATGTAGGGTTCAAGGGTCTTGCGAATGAACTCTTTGGTGCCAAGAACGATGCCGCCAAGCGCGCGGCCTTGGCCATCGATGTGTTTGGTTGTGGAATAGACCACGACATCAGCACCTTGTTCGATCGCATTAGAATAAACAGGCGTTGCAAAAACATTATCGACCACAACCAATGCACCATTTGCGTGGGCGATTTTGGCGACGCCTTCGATATCAATCACCTCGAGGGTGGGGTTGGAAATCGATTCAAAGAAAACGGCAGTGGTGTCTGGCGTGACCGCGGCTTCCCATTGCGCCAGATCAGTGCCGTCAACAAATGTCACTTCGACCCCGTAGCGGGTTAGAATTTCTTCCAAGACATATAAGCATGACCCAAATAGCGCTCTTGAAGAGACAACTTTGTCACCTGCTTTGAGCATAGACATCATCGCGCCAGAAACGGCAGCCATGCCGGATGCTGTGGCAAAGCTGTCTTCTGCGCCTTCCAAAATGGCGACGCGTTCTTCGAACATCTTTACAGTTGGGTTGCCATAACGCGCATAGATGAATTCATCAGGGCCAGCTTCTTCAAAGCGTGCAGCCGCATCTTGGGCGGAATCGTAAACGAAACCTTGGGTTAGAAAGATGGCCTCGGACACCTCACCATATTGGCTGCGGCGTGTCCCTGAATGCACTGCTTTGGTGCGCGGGTTCCAGTTGTTCGTCATAATATGTCTCCACGATCTCTCGGTGTGGCCATAAATGGGCTGGCCACGAAAAAACCCCCGAACGCATGGTCAAGCGAAGGGGGGCTTCATCCTGACCTTTTAGCGGAATATTTTACGTGGCCCGCAATCCGGTAACAAATCGCCACAGCTCTGATCTACGTTGGTGAACAGGGAAGGTCAACTAAAGCGCCGACCTCCCGCGAAAAAGTTACCCTCTTTGATAACTTTTGTAGGTTTTTCAGGCACCTTATTCTTTGTCGTCTTGGATGCCGTAGGTTTGGAAAATCTTGGCTTGTGTCATGAAGAAGCCGAACAAGGCAAATGTTAGGCCGAAGGTCTTGAAATACACCCATGTCTCGGTTGAGGTCGTGCGCCAAACCAGCTCATTTAGAACCGCCAAACCGAAGAAAAACAAGGTGACGCGTTTGGTCAATATCATCCAGCCTTCGTCCTCGAGCGGCATGACTTCTTCCATCAGAGACTTAAGGTAAGAGACGCCGCGCAGCAGCCCAAAGCCAAGAATACCGGCAAACAGCAGATAGATCATTGTTGGCTTCATCTTGATAAAGCGGTCATCGTTGAGCCAAACAGTCATGCCGCCAAAGACGACCACCAAAACAAGTGTCGCGATCTGCATTTTTGACAGCTTTCCAGTCAACACCCAAAGAATACCGGTGGTGATAACGAGCAGAACAACAAAGGCAGCGGTGACGATGATAAACCCGTC
>JALZUL010000030.1 GCA_023301665.1 Ascidiaceihabitans sp. | reverse complement strand
TGATACTGAGTTGCGTATAAGTCGTTCCCATACCGATTCCTCTTGCTAGATAAACTACTGTTTTCTAACAAGAGTCGCAGTTGAAGGTAGCGCGCGCCCCCATAGCCCAAAGGATCTGATAATCTATATTATGTGATTTTTCCTGAAATAAATTTAAACTGTAGTGCTTTGCCGCTAACCTTGATTGGTCAGCGGCAAAACTAGGTAGGATTTGATCACGTTGCTGTGCCGTGAACAGATATCATTCTCACCGCGAAAATCAGGGCCCGCGGATCTTCGGGAATTTTTTCTTCTGGCTGCGTGGCGCGGATCGTTATTTTTAATGGTTTATCTCGAGAGACTTGAAGACCACGTTTGGTCTTGAACGTCACTTGAGTAAATTCCGGGCCGATCTTTTCGCTCCCGATTTGGGTGCCGTTTAGTTCTAGCTCGATGTTGTTGTTGCGCAGAGCCCGAATATCAAGAGTTACGTGACTGATCGTTCGGTCGTGAGCAATGGGGAGCTCTATTTGTGCTTCAGGTTCAATGGCCCAACGATGGGTCAGCTCATGCGGGGACCATCCACCTCTTACAAATTGGTGAGCGTTGCCATGTCCCAAGAACAAGTGAACTTCATCTTCGAGGCTCGAATTGTCCAAAGGTGCGGCCTGTGCAACTTCTTCTTCAAGCTTGTCCCAGTTTTCCATTGCGCCACAAAGGCGCTCAAACTTATTCAGAGTTGCTGTATAAGTCGGAAGCCCAGACTGATATGCGTCCGACAACTCAGTGAGGGCATGCTGAACACCGGGTATTTTCGGCACTTTTGGTGTTGGAGTTTCTTTGATAAACGCGCCAATTGTTTTTTGGCTTTGTTGCCACTGGGCGAAACCATTCGCCATCATGAGTTTCGCATTGTCAGACATCTGTTGAGCCTGCGCAGACCAGTCATTAAACGTAACAGGGCCTACATTACGATCATACAAGATCCCTGTGGTCCAATTGTTGATGTACTCACTGTGCGTTGGCATATCGTAGGCAAGTACAAGCATGCCTTTCGCAAGCGCTTCCAAGAAACCGTGACCAATTCCTTCAGCTATCCGTGGAGCGAAATATACATTCGCCTCGTCTAGGGTTTCTTTGAAATCACTATGGTTCTCGAACCAATCGGACGTCGTTACAGGGCAAGAAAACTGTTCAAGTGCGGTTTCGTCGAATTGGGAACCGTCATCCGAAGGCGTGTGAACATGGAGGCGGTCCAGGCTGCCATTTGTCATTCTAGCGACGGTTTCCAGATTTACCGGCGATTTTGGCAAGCGTTGCCAGAAGAACCCGCGGGCAGATGAGAAATCAGTAACTTGCTTGAATTGCGAGGGATCAGGAAAATACCGGACCAAGTGGCTCGTGGCATCCGCGGCCAATGCACGCGCATGAAGCGCTATTGAGAAATTCAAATAACGTGCTTGTCGATTAATTTGCCAATGTCTGTCCGGTAGGCCCGCGGAACCGTCATACATTTGCACGACACACACTTTTTTACCTGCAGCGATAAAGTGAGATGTCAGAAAATCCATCTGCGCCAAGACAACAAATTCTGAATCATCAATCAAGCTTGGGATATCTATACTGCCATCAGGGTCGACGTACTTAATAGAAACATCAAATTCTTGACGAAGGATATCGATCAAAAAATGAAAGCTGCGCGTTTTGATATGGAAAATGTGATCTACAAACAGCAAGCTCGGCTTCTTTGAAATGCTCATTGAACTTTGCCTTTCATCCAAACGTCACAAGATTTTTGGATATCTTCCAAATAGTGTTTTCTTGCCATACCGGCCTGTGCTTCTATTTGAGATGGCTTGAAATCTGCATAGATTGCAATTGCATCAGCAAAATCTTCATCTGTATGACAGACCAAGCCGCATTTATAGATCATACCTTGCTCTGCAAATGCTGTGCCATCTTGGCATACTGTCAAACGGTTAAACAACATCGATTCCATCAACATTGCTGAGCCGCGTGATGCATATGTTTCTGGGTCATACGGCATCAAAGACACATGGCTTTCTCTGAATGATCTTACAATTTCCGAGTAAGGTACATTTCCAGGTAAAATCTCAGCATTTGGCAAGGAATGGAGCCAAGCCATATACCCACTATTTTGGCTAAAGACCTTGTTGGGTGGGCCCTGAATTTTAATTTTCCATTTGGAAGGATCTATTCGCTTATTTACCAGGCTAATAATGTTTTGAAGCCGGAAGAACCCTTTGTCTTCCCGAGCGCTTCCGCCAGATAGGAATGTGATAGGGCCCTCTTCTGGCATCGGCAATGCGTCTATATCGGGTGCGATATAAGGAACGGTTGGAACGTTTATACGTAGCGATTGTGTCAGCTCACGTGCGTATTTAGGGGTTTCTGCACAAACTGAAATATTCATTCCGCGATTCATTGCTTCACGGAGGCGGCGTTTAAAATGGTTTCCAGCTAGATTTGCGTCACCGTCTAAAGAGGCAGTCTCCATAACACCAATAAACCGAAACATAACCTTTGGCATTCGTGACGCAGGAAGCGTTTCAATTACATTCAAAAGGCCTAATAGGCTGTAATAATCCACGCTTGGAAAGAGGATCGTATCGTCCGCAGTGACGCGAAACTTTGACATAAAACGACTAAAATCGACGGTTGCGGATGCTTCTGCACTCGTTTGTGCTTGTGCACTAAGGCCAGCCCAGTCTTTCGCGACAGGCTTTCTATCTATCTCGATAAACTTGTCGTATTGAAACTCGAAAAACCGCTCAATATCATCTTCTTTGCCGTCTAGCAGAGGCAGATGGCGAGACGCGACTTTTATGATATCGTTACCATAAGAACGTGCCATTTCGGCAAAATAACCCAAGGCGTTTAAACTGTGCCCAAAAGTAATGGCACAGACTGGATCAACAATGAATGTACGAGGCACAACATCTCCTGAGTTCGCAAATTTTCTAAACGAATGACGGTGGTTAATTATAGTATTCCACGTTTTGCAAGCAGTTCGGTTGTGTGACTGTAAAGTCTTACATCCAGTTGGATATGGGGCTCGATGGCTTTTGACAGCGCATCGGTCATCTCAACAACTGGCGTTTCACTAAACCATTTGCTTGAAGTGAGGTTCTCGTCGATTGAGTTTTTATGGGGGAATGGTTGTTCTGCAGAAATCCCAAGAGCCGTCATAAGCGGAGGAATGGTGGCTTTGATATGCTCGAGGAGTGCAATGCCAGCCATGCTTTCCACATGTGCAAAAGCACGACTAAGAGCCAAATCGGGGTTGGTACTTGTCAGGCTTTTAAAGGTCACGGTTGGATTGAAGCTTTCCCAACTTTTCTGGTGTAAGGGCCCAGAAAATTGGCGTGTCATCGCATTATTGATTGAAGGGTGTTCCTTTAGATGTGGATGCAAAAAGAACTCAACCGGCTCAAGCTCTCTCGCAAGATTTATTAACCCCATATTGCGACTTTGAGCGATGGCGGCCTTTGGGTGTGTGGCTTTCAAAAAGCGATACAAAGAAATCAAGCGCGCCTGAGGTTCGCGTAGAACAGAGACAACACGTAACTTGGCTTGCGGGATTAAGGATAAGGAGGGTGTGTCAAAGTGCCCGGAAAAGAAGCTGCTTTTTGACAAGGAAAGTGCGGACCAATTTCCAAGACCGTTTCGCCGCTCGGGGAAGCAATCGCCGATATTCCTGGTAAGCAGCTCGTGAAGACTGGATCCGCCGCATTTGGGAACATGCTGAAAAATTACGACTTCTCGATCACAATCAATTTCGTCTTCCAACGCTTCATTTTGTAGGTTGGCTGCGAGCATTCTAAATTGTGGCTGTCGCATTAAATGCAACCTGAGTGCGTGCACTGTTTTGAAACGTCTGTGGCGCGCAATCATTTCCTCAGGTACATGCCGATGCCCCAAAATGCTACTGATCACAGTTCGTATAGTAAAATCGTTAATCATTTTTACCTTCTGATAACGTTATAATCAAAACAGAAAACGCTGCCTTAACTCTATTATGCCCACTAAAACCAAGCATGCATATTGCATCCCGAAGTCGGATTTGAAAGGATTGTTTCAATCCTGAGACGCAAGTGCAGTACAGCCATCGGCACCATGTGATGCTTTGGGTGAGCCCAGTAAGAATAAAAACAAGGTAAGATAATCATCATGTCGGGTAATATTGCAAAGCTTCACGAGAACGAAGAGTTCGACCCCGAAACAATGCTTTTGGTGTTTACTCACATTCCAAAATCTGGCGGAACGTCGTTTCATGCGGCATTGAAAACACTAACGGATGGAAAATACTGCCATCTTATTCCAGGCCAGAATGACCCAGACGATATTGATGCGCTTTGGGGTGTTGGCGGGCATTTCGATTTCGAAAGCCCTGCTGTCAATAAATCCCGTAAAAAACGTGTTTACGTATCCCTGCTTCGACATCCTATCGATCGCTATTTGTCGTTCTACAAACATGTAATCACACGCCCAGACCATCATATTGCTGTCGCCAACCCTGAAGTCCTCGAAATGAGCCCTTTAGAGTTTGCAAAAACACTCCTCGCGGTAAAGAACCGCGAAATTGCAAATCTGCAATGCAGGATGATCGCAGGAGGTGGCGCGGCATCGTCAGGTGACGCGATAGAAACTATCGAACGTCATTTTTCTTTCTGTGCACCGCTGACTTCACAACAGCAAATCGTGGATCAAATTGCCAACTGGTTTCATAGTGAAACGGTACCAGTCCAAAGGCTGAATGTTGCGAAGGCTGGAGTTCAAGTGCAGTTTGATGACCAGCTTGTAGGGTTTCTTTCACAAATCAACGCCGAAGATGTGAAGTTGTTTGAATTCGTAGAGAGGTCATCTGATCCGGTTGGATAGCTCCCCTTCTAAATTCAAGACCCGAAAAAAACCAAGTTTGATGCAGTTGTTTCGACCGTTAATTAGAGGCTACAGTTTTGTTCTCGGAACGGTACGTGAACGCAGAACATTGGTCTTGCCCCGCTTACGTTCCGGTCTCTCAACTCATTTATGCAACCTTTCGTTCGAAGGCCAAGGTGCTTTTGCGCTTAGCGCTTGATAGCTGCCATGTCGAGATTTTCAGGATTGTTCGCCTGTTCGCCTGTTCGACATCCTGACGCATGGATTGAGATGCATGGCTAAGGAGACCATGCCCCCGATTGATAGAGTAGGCAGGCGGCAGCTCATGACGCAGCATCTTCGCGATCGTCTTACGGTCCTTGTCGAAATAACGCGCCGCTGCACGAACAGACATCCCGTCCTTCCAGCAAGCACGGCACACACGATTATAAATATATACAGAATACATCTCCAACCCTCCGCATAACGAAGGGCACAAAGCGGCCGTATTTTACTCCGCTACAACTGCGATACGCAGCCGCTTCTGTGGCACAGTATTGCTCCGGGTTTTACACCTGCGCCTGGTTTCGTGAACATGAAGCACACCCTTCCTACGTTGAATGGATAAGACCGTAGGGAGGCTAGCTGGGTCATCCCCAAGGCACGGGATCGCCATCCAGCGTCATATTGTAGACGGCCATCCCAGTGACGCGGTTGTCTGGCGGCGGGAATTGTCCGACATGCGTGGCCGTAAGCTCGAGTTGAGTGGCTTGGACATCCACCTCTACACTAAACTCTGTCCGTGCGGTTACATCTTCGGTGATCTGAATCGTTTCCACTTGCCCTTCGTCCGTGCGAATCTCGATTACCTGATGAGATAAGTCGGTGAAACCTTCAATCTTCAGTCTTCCTTTGAATTCGCCTTTATGCCCGCGAGTCAGGTGTAAACCACCGCGCCCTACCCAGGTAAACTGGCGCTCAATTGCGAATTGTGGATAGGGTCCTTCTAGATCGAATTCACGCTCTGCATGAAGCTTGTCGAGCGGAGGCCGGCGGTCCTCGGCATTCTCGAAGAAATCAAATTCGATGAACTTGAACAGAGTGGACAGATTGCGCATGTCGAGCCCCAGGGGCATGCCCTGTGGACAATGCAAGTTGATGTCGACTACCCCTTCCACCCAGATGCCGTCCTCGCTCTCGATGGTGTAGTGGTCAAAAATGTGGCTGACGCGGCTTTCGCCCAATGTGGTGCCGTTTACGGTAACAACAATACGCGCACCGTCTTCTAATACGGCCTCCGATAGACGGGCCAAGAAAGTGGCCGCGGTAATCAGCACCCGCGCAGGTGTGAACAGGATGATCCGGCCCATATCTCCGTCAATCCAGCGATATTGCGTCTCAGGGTGGCTCCAGTCGCCGAACAACCCTGTTTCGGCCCGGGAAAGGTCTATCCTGTCGAGGGTAAGCGGCAAGGTCGATGCCAGGAATGTCTCGTGGAAGGGGCCGTCCGCCTCGCGGTGGGCCAACATCGGTTCGTGCGGTGGGGTAAGTGCCCTAACAGCAAGCGCCTCGGACCACTGACGGATATAGTTCTGTTGCGAGAAGTGTTTATCGTAGAATTGGCGCCCAACCTTGCCACGTTTGGCCCGCTTGGCGGGGCTGGCCAGAAGGGTGGTGATGTCACGAGCCATCTCGCGGGATGTCTTGGCAACATTGAATTTACGACCCGCGGCACGGGCCAATTCGTAAAACGCGGCTGAGGTAGCGGAGAAACACTGTCCTAGAGACAGGGTTTCAATAACTTTGGTTGGGAAACCTGTGCCTTGTGTCACTGCCAGCGAGACTACACGCGCGGCCATATACCACGCGTTGATATCATCCACTCGTCCAATGAAAAAGCTTCCCTCGGCGGCGTATTGTGTTTGCTGTGCTTCGCTAAACAGGCCGTTGATGTTGCCGACGATAAACAGGGTAACGGGGCCTTTGGCGCGCGCCTGTGGCATGACCTCGTCCAGCAAAAACACAAGCGAAGCGCGGTTGGCCTCGTGGGCAGTGCCGACAAACAGCAGATCCACATTAGGGAAGCCGTTCTTGCAGATGTAATCGATCACTTTCGGATCCAGTTCAAGATCGGTAGTCGCAGTCTGGTCGCTGATGTCGGGGAAGTTGATATTGGGCGGATAGATCACCTGATCGCCCTTGCTTCCGGGGGGCTGTAGCTGCCCGCGTAGCGTGTCGGAGATGTAGATGTTGTGGTCGAACCGTGTGAGTGCCTGTATCTCGACGCGGGTTTCACTTTCCAGATCGGCGGTGATGTTCTGGTTGCTCCACTCTAGATTATGCGCGGTGCTAAAGGCTTCGCGTCGAAATATATTCTGTTGGGACTGATAGTCGTGTACTTCGCACGCCATCCTAACGGGTGTGTCGGGCTGGGCCGCACGAATTTTGTCCACCATCGGGGCTATCCATGCATAGTTGAGCAGGGCGCTATCCACCGGCGAAACTTTTAAAAGGGCCTCAAGGACAGGGCCGCAGTTGACGTATTTGGAAACCAGACGCTGGAACGTTTCCTGGGAATAAACCGAGGCGCGGCCGTCGTGATACATTGCGAACATCTCGCGGAAACCAGCATCGTCAATCACCTCGGGAAAACATATCACTGCGCCGCGCGTCTCGGGTGAGGCAAAATAGAATTCAATGAAATGGTCGCGGAAATAGGCCATTCCATCCAACCCGTTGACCCATGGAATACCAAAAATCAGCCGGTGCATTCCTAATGTGTCAAGCATTTTGATCTGTGCTCGTTCGACAAACCCGTGGCCGCCATCCACCGGCAGAACGAGCCCGTGCAGGCAGCGCCCCTGTGTCGTGACAGCCGGTAGACTACGGGTGGTAGGGGCATGGACCGCAAACAGCGTGTCGAAGAAATTGTCTATATTGTATTTCTGTAACCCCGAGATATCTGGGGCATTGTTGTTTCCGATCACGCGCAAAATTTCTGTGGCAAAACCTTTGGCGTCGGGGGTCTCGGGAACGGTGACCCCATAGTCGGCAAATGTTTTGTGGATGTCGGTGCCGGGAGTACATACCACCCGCGCCCCAAACATCAGCGAGTCATAAACAACGCCCGATCCACGCGCACGGTAAGCCTCCGCATCGTAAGGCATCAGCATTACATGGGATGCCTTCAGCTCGTCGGAGAACACATCTTTCGTCAATTCGCCCAAAACCACAATCGGCACGCCCGCATCTTGCAGGGCAATTACCCGCGCCACTGCGTCCAGTGTCGTTGCTGTTGCATTGGTCGGATTGCTGTAGGTTTGGATCCGGTACTCGATGTCGTGGCCGGGGTTGAGCCGATGCATGGCCTCGATGATGTCCGGCACCAGATGGAAGCCCTTTTCCTCACGCGCCTCGCCCAGAAAAGAAACCACCTTGCGCCCGGTTGCCGCCGGTGCTTGCGCAGTGGAGTCTTCCAACTGGTCCAGTGGCCCCATCACAACCGGAAAATCAAACCCCAGACGGTTGTAATGCTCTTGCAGACCTGTAGTCTCGACATGGAAAAACACGGATGTGCCAATTAAATTTTCGTCGCGCAAACGTTCCAGCACCTTGAGGTTGGATACACCAGGCAATTGGGGCCCTTGGATGATCTCATGAGTGCAATAGAGAAGACAATAAAACTGCGGCCGTCTTTCTGGATCAAGAGCCAGAAGATATTGTAAAATCCCCATCAGGGCGGGCGCACTGGTGGTATGCATGAACAAAACTGTATCGGCATCCACATGCGCACGCTGGTGCAAGTCCAGCAAAGCATAGTGGAATTTTTCCCAACGTGAGCGCACCCCATCATAGACGTCGTGAAAAGTGGTGACATTAGGGCTTGCTGGATCATCCTCCTCGTTAAAGGCAAATGTGGGCCATTCGCGGGTGACCGTTCCGCAGATATCATCAAGCAGCAGATTAGCGGTTGGAAAGATACGATTCACAATTGCATCAACTGGAAATCCAGAGGCCTTCGCGGCCAAGCAGGCGCGATAGGTCGCAAGCATATTATGCGATTTTTCGTTCCGGCAATCCGGGTCGATGACAATTACTTTTTTCAATGTATTAAGTCCTTAACAGGCAGGAGATGTAGAAGGCCTTAGAGGTCGTCTATCATCCATTCGAAATCGGTGCCTTGTAGGGCAGCCTGAACCTTATCAAAATTCTTAAGCTCTTTGCGGACGTCACCGCCAGTTTTATTCAATCCTACCTTAGCACGTGTTGCGGGCAGATCAAAAGTTTTACGGAACATATTATGGGCCGTAGACGGA
This sequence comes from Ascidiaceihabitans sp., assembly GCA_023301665.1. Lineage (GTDB taxonomy): Bacteria > Pseudomonadota > Alphaproteobacteria > Rhodobacterales > Rhodobacteraceae > Ascidiaceihabitans. The sequence goes on along the minus strand of JALZUL010000030.1, from coordinate 21,688 downwards.
TCTTCCCGAACATGGTCTTCATAGACCAATTCAAGAGCGACGTCGCATTCCTTATGCAGGTTGGTCATCATGTGGGCTTCACGCTTTTGTACGTTGCGCAGGAAATCAACCAAATTGTCACCGCGTACACCCGTATCCGGATCGAACAAATCAGACATGGGTAGGGAAAATGCCATATCCTTGCTGGTTTTTTTCGCAGTGCTGCGGCGCTTTCCGGCGGAGGTTTCTTTTTTGATATGCCAGACACCGGATTCTGCCGCACGGTAGATGCTCAGCACCCGTGCAAGCACGTTACGGCGCATCAGAGTCACAACTTCCCAGTCGCCCTGCGCCTTCATCGCCTGCACATATTGCTGCATCGTGCAATTGCCCGAATGGATGAAGTTAATGAGCTTGGCTTCCAAGCCTATCAGACGTGTAGAAGGGCGGGCACCGCGCTCAACGCCTTTTTTTGCAATATCGACCATATAGGCACAATCGAAATTGTAGTCAGCCTTGTTTTCCATACCTTGCCAGATCAATGAATAAGTCTCGTGCAGCCACACGACATCGGTAGCCGCTTCAATCATCTTGGCAAAAACGGTTGACCCACTCCGTCCAAAGTGAACAAGAACAACTTTTTTCATAATTCAGATCTCCAAATGTGTCGGTAGATAATTAGGCGTCACAACTTTGATCTTATCGAGATCAGGCAGTGACTTATAATAATCGCAACTCAGGCGTGCAAATTCTTCGACACTAAGCGTCTCGCCGCCCATCCGGTCCGGGCGCTTGAATGTTCCACGCCGCTCAAAATCCATACCGTTGGCCTGCATGACTTCGTCGCGGATAGGCCAGAAAGCATCAGCATATAGATCATGCACAGCGGCGGGTATGGGGGAAAATTCACCGTCAAAATCGAAAGCTTTCTGCGCAAAGCTCTCGGCAATGGCACAGATCAGCTCTTCTGTTGGGTGGTTGAAAGATAAAAATAGCTGTTTTGTAGGGGCCAGTTTCGCAATAATCGGACTGATCTCGATTTCGGTGTTCTTTTCGTCGCTGCGCAACCGCTCAAGGCTCGCCTCCCATAAAGCTCGGAGTTTTATCTTGCCAAAGGCCGTACCGCTGACGTAATCGGCAACGATATCGTCGGTACCGCGCCCAGCCTGACATTCCCAAAACAACAATGCGCTATTGTAGTCCCCCATCAAGGCATCATGCGAGACAAGGCGTGTGCCATTGGCAACCATATAGCACATATCAGGCTGCTGACCCGCAAAAAAGGGCGTGGGACAGACATAGGTCTTATCACCATAATGCTGGCGCACAGTGGCCGTATCGAGGGGGTGGAATTTTTCTGAGTGGTCCAACATCAAAATGGCGTCAAACGTGGCCAGATTGGCCAGGATTTCAGGATATTTTTCCGGGGCAATTGCGAACAGTGGATAGGAAACGACCTTAACCCCTGGCAAATTCTGCCTCAACGTCAGCGCAAGGCTGTGATGTACGCAATTTGCGAGGATGCATATTTTGGTAGTGTCCATCAGCGGCTTTTCCATTCTGTCAGCGCATATTTTTATCAGCATGTACTTTGCTGTAGTTCAGGGTAACATTGTGCTGCAGCCGCTTCAACAGCGTTCAGTACGCTTCGCGTAATGCCATGTATCCGTTACGATTTAGTCCAGATCACTGTGCGTGGAACGCCAGTTCAGAATGGCCGCTGCACGGTTTGTATCTGCCACCAGTATAGCAGGATCGCCTGCGCCTAGATAGATAGGAGGCAGGCCGGGATTTGACCGGCCAGCAACTGTGCCAGCGCCACGCCCGGCGCCGCCAAGAGTACAAGCGCCGGATGTTTGCCTTCCTGCTTTAGCACCTCGAGCACGTTTTGCCCTGCAACAACTTGGGCCGGAATCCAGGGGGATGCTACTAACAATAGGCCATGTTCGGGTTCTGGAGATAAACTTACTCACTACTCCCCAGCGAACTCGGTTGATCTCAGAGCTGAACCGCCCTGGTTTTGCCGGAGACTGTTTAGTCATTCTCAAGCAACTTTATCGAACGCGTTCATAGTTGCATAGTATGCCTCTGTTGGGGTGATGTATGCGATTGGTTCGAGCAGACGGCGATTGTTGAACCAGTCTACCCATTTGAGGGTTCCCCATTCGAGGGCATCAGCTGACTTCCACGGCCCTAATCTGTGAATGATCTCTGCCTTGAAGAGGCCAATCATCGTCTCGGCGCGCGCATTGTCATACGAAGAGCCGACGGTGCCAACGCTGGGTTCCAGTCCGGCATCCGTCAATTTGATCGACAGGTATTGGCTGCCTCGGCCGCTGTGATGGATAAGGCTATCAACAGGTCGCTGGAATAATGCGCCTGCTCTAAAGCATCCAAGACAAATTGAGTTTGTTGCGATTTAGATGCCCGCCAGCCCACGATCTTGTTGGCAAAGGTATCGATCACAAAGGCGACGTACACGAACCCCTACCAAGTCGAGACATAGGTAAAATCCGACACCTATTACCAGGCAATCGCTGCTTGCAGCGATGAGAGGGCAGAGTTGGTTGGGTATCGTTGCACGGAACTGCCTGTTCACTCGATCCATAGGGCTGGCCAGAGCCTTGTCCGGCCAAGTCGTTTTGACCTTCTTCCACGCCGGACCCCTTTAATGCCAATGTCTCGCATCAGCCGCTCAACCACCGCCCGAAGCGTATAGGGCCCACAACCAATCTTAGGCGCAATCGACTTTATTGCCGCTGACAGGCTCTCAAATTCGCCTTGATGCTCGAACACCATCCGTACAGCCCGGTCGCGCACATCAGCTTTTCATTGATTGCTTTGCAATCAACTGCCAGCCAATGGGATGAATATCTGTTTCCATATTTGTTCTTTTCCATAACCCAGTATCCTTACTTCTGGGTCTCCGGAAAACAAGGGACGCTTCAGGGGCGGTATTTCTTTAGTGCCGTAAAGAAACTGGCTCAAAGTGCAGGCGCGCCCATGATCAACATTGCCTCTGAGTATTTTGAAGCTGGGCAGAACATCGAGATTACCGATGAAACCTTGGAACTGTTTAAACCCAATGGCTATTTTTACGGTCCATTCCGCCAATCTCAAAACTGTGTGGAAGTACCAGACTACGAAAACTATAAACGTTTCCTTGTCGTTCGTGATCCACGCGACATCCTAACCTCTTTTTATTTTTCTGCGCGTTTTAGCCATCGTAAACCTGGCCAAACAGAGGGTGACGTACGCGAAGAAAACACCAAAATACCGCCGATTGAAAAATACGTTATCAAGCAAGCCAACAAAATGCTGCCTCGTTGGCGCAAGTATGTTGAAATGCTGTCTTCGGACCCAGACCTGAAAGTCTACAAGTACGAATATATCATCGACAACTTTGAAGATTGGGCACGGGATGTTTCTGAACATTGTACTCTACCTGCCAAAGAGAAAATGATTCAGGCACTGGCGGAAAAGCACGTTTCCGATGTGTCCATTGAAGATGTGAGAAAGCATCGCCGGCAAATTCGTTCAGGCGATCATGCGCGTAAGCTAGATCAAGAAACAATTGACAAATTGGACATAATATTCGCCGATGTTCTCGACGCATTTGGGTACAAATAGATATGCTGTTTCAACGGGCCTTCGATAATATGAATGCCACTCATTGATGATTGCAGCTATTCGCATCTACCGATAAGAGCATCTTAAGTATTTTTGAAAATTCGAAAGGACAGCTCCCTTCATGAAAAAGGCTTTCATTACTGGCATAACAGGTCAAGACGGCGCCTACCTCTCCAAGTTTCTTTTAGAGCAAGGCTACGAAGTTCATGGCGGGGTACGTCGAATTTCCCAGCCAGATACACCACGGCTTGATCGTCTTGGCATTACCAAAGACGTTCACCTCCACGATTTCGATCTGTCTGAGGTGAATAACATACGGCGCGTTATTGAGAAAACTCAGGTTGATGAATTCTACAATCTGGCAGCGCAGAGCTTTGTTGGATCGAGCTGGGAATTGCCGATCTACGCAGCTGATGCAAATGGCGTTGGGGTTGTGCGTATTCTGGATTGTCTGCGCATGGTTGCGCCGGAAACTCGGTTCTATCAAGCGTCCACATCCGAAATGTTCGGTTTGGTCCAAGAGGTTCCGCAGAAAGAAACAACACGTCTGTATCCTCGCTCCCCTTACGGTGTTGCCAAGGTTTATGGCCACTACATCACGATGAACTATCGTGAGAGCTTCGACATGCATGCTTCTTCCGGTATTTTGTTTAACCACGAGAGCCCGCTTCGCGGCAAAGAATTCGTGACACGCAAGATTACTTTGGCTCTTGCTGCAATCGCACGTGGTGGGAATGATCCTGTTGTTCTTGGCAACCTTGATGCAAAACGTGACTGGGGTTTTGCTGGTGATTACGTTCGTGGCATGTGGATGATGCTGCAGCAGGAAAAAGCGGATGACTATGTTTTGGCTACGGGCGTTACGACTCCGATCCGTGACTTCGTAACCTTCGCAGGTGAATCACTGGGCATGGATCTGGCTTGGGACGGTGAAGGCGTTAACGAAACAGCAGTTGACCGGAAAACCGGTAAGAAAATCGTGGAGATCTCCGAAGAGTTCTTCCGCCCTGCTGAGGTTGATTTGCTGATTGGTGACCCCACCAAAGCACGTGATGAATTGAAATGGGAACCAAAAGTAACCATCCGCGAGCTTGCTGAGATGATGGCTAAATCAGACTACGACGATTTAGCCTAAAATCTTAGAGCAACTATAAATGAAAAGAGGCCGCAACGTATGTTTGCGGCCTCTTTTTGTTTGTAATGTATGCGTTTGAGTTTAGAAGCTTTCGCTGCGATGAGCCAAAGCTCAGATTGATAGCGCCGCGACATCAGCACCCTCAGTGCTATGAAAAGAAAAAGGCCACGCGTATGCGCAGCCCCTCTCAAAACCCGTGGAAAATAACTTTGGATTAATCTTCGACGTTTTCGCAGAACCATTGGTATGTGCTTGCCAAGCCATCGGAAATCTCGATTTTTGGCTCCCAACCTAAAGCGCGGAGTTTATCAGCTCCCATCAACTTTCGAGGGGTTCCGTCAGGCTTTGAAGTATCGTGGCGCAGCTCGCCTTCCAAGCCTACAGTATCCATCACCTTGCGTGCCACTGCAGCAATTGAAAGATCAACACCGCTACCAATATTGATGTGTTCCGCATCATCGTAGCGTTGGAGTACAAAAATGGTGGCGTCTGCGAGATCGTCAACATGTAAGAATTCGCGCAACGGCTTACCCGTTCCCCAGATTTCCATTCCGCTTTCGCCATTCTTTTTCGCCCTATGCGCTTTACGCATCAGCGCGGGAATAACGTGGCTGGACTGTAGATCAAAGTTATCGAATGGCCCGTAAAGGTTCGTGGGCATCGCAGAAATGAAATTTCTACCATATTGCTTACGATATGCTTGGCAAAGTTTTATGCCGGCGATTTTTGCAACCGCATACCATTCATTTGTAGGTTCAAGAGGGCCTGTCAAAAGGGAATCTTCTGAGATCGGCTGTGGTGCCATCTTTGGATAGATACATGAGGAGCCAAGAAACATCAGTTTCTTGACGTCAGCGGCATGGGCACCCGCAATAACGTTATTCTGGATCTCAAGGTTTTCGAGAAGGAAATCGACTGGCCGTGAATCATTTGCAAGAATGCCGCCAACCTTGGCAGCGGCATCGATAACCATGTCTGGCTTGTGATCCGCCTGAAATTCGAAAACAGCTTTTTTGTCGCTTAAGTCAAGTTCCTGGCGTGTTGCCGTGATGACTTCGCAGTCTTCTTGCTCAAGACGACGGCATATCGCTGAACCAACCATTCCTCGGTGACCCGCGACCCAAATTTTTTGACCCGAAATGGATGTTTTTAGCATAATCATTCCAATTGCATAATTGTATAACTGTCGGGAAATAGCCGCCGACAACGGGATGTATTGCATGCTCTTTTTGCAGTTAAAGAGGCAAAAGGGAAGGCAGTTACCTGCTCCTGTGATAAAGATTGTCAATCTAATGACCTTTCAGTAACTAGGCTGCTGAAGATGGGGCATGTTTTGGCATTTTCAAAACGAGACAAATCGAGAAGAAGTATGCGATACTTTACTGGTTTTCTGATGCGAGCATCTCATGCGCGCGGCGTAATGAGGCCGGGTGCAATTGAGACCCGCCGCCTTCGTGACAGCACCGAAAGTCTATTCATTTGTAGTATCTATCTCAAATGAACATCGGGCATCGCATCTGGGCGAGATTCAATAGAGTCAGAGGGGCCGTTGATGGGGTGTATTCTGGCAAACTTGTTGGATGGGCCTACTCACAAGACCCCAACCAAACAATCACGACAGTTGGATTGTTTTTGAATGGGGCGCTCCTTTGCCAAGCGCCCGCTAATATTTACCGAGGAGATCTTGAAGCCGCAGGTATTGGCGATGGTTCCCACGGATTTGAGTTATCAATATCCCAACTTTTACTCGATATTCTGATAGCAAATGATCAGCCTGCAGATGTTTGCCTGATTGGGAAAACCAAAATCAAAATAGGTGAGTGGCTTCCACAGGCGGCCAAAGTACAAAACCAGCTGCCGTCAACGATAACAGCGAATTGCTCAGACCTTAGAAAACGAATTTACTTTGATTTGTGCCAGTTAAATGATGCGGTTTGTCAGGCAGCTCTTCCCAAAACAAATCTCCAGCCACTATCTGAAAAGCATTCCAAGATTTTTGGAACAACGGACTACCTTCACGAGGACACCGATTTAACGTCTCCAATGTTCGCGTATGCTGAATTCATTCGCCTAAAAGAAAAGTTTGATACCACCTTTAAGAATAACATTTCTCAAAAAGACATAGGTGCTTTCTTACATCATTATGTCAGTAATTATTCGACCCTACGTGGCGGTTTAAGAGTTCCACTTTCGAATGATGCTCTTGGATACCTGAATGAACCCGAAGCACGCGCGGATGTGCCATCAACATTCTCACGTGCCATCTGGTCATATTTAAATCCGTATCAGCGTAAACAAGCACAAGAGAGCACAGAGGCGGCTGATGATATCCTCTTTTGGTGGGCGCACAGCAAGGTAAAGGCTCTACATTGCGAAGATTGCCTCATCACGGAAGAAATGGTCAAAAGACTTGGGCGCGTTCCAAAGGCGTATAGCGGACAAGCATTGGCCCCTTCCGATTTCATGGTCCGCTTAGCCCGCAAGATCCCCGCCTTTTCAAAGTTGAATCTGCTCACTCCAGCCGGACGCCGTGACCTAGGCTGCGCGGTCTTATTACTGGCAATGTCGCGGCCGGACTATCTTTGGTATGTTCCTGCTCAACTTCTACACGACTTGCTTGTATGTGATCGTGGCCAAAGTGAATTGCAGAAATTCTGTCAAAGGATGGGAATGAAAACCTCTGAATTGGGCATGCAACAATACACTGATGCTCTAAGGCACGTGGGTTTTGATCTCGAACATATGGCATTCAACACGTTCACCGCTGAAGGGCACCGATTGGAGGCCCCTAGCCTACCCTGCTTGCCAAAGCTCATAGAACCTGTCGACATTCAAATTATTGGCCCACTCAACAAAACATCAGGCCTCGGGCAAGCCGCTCGTCTCTCTGTCGAGATGTTGGAAAACTCCGGTTTCTCAACAAACGCTGTGGATTTCAATATCGACAACCCATCACCTGAAAGTTCTGCTAAAGCTGGGCACCGCGCGATGTACCAGACTACCAAAGTAAACCTGCTGCACCTCAATGCTGAAACCGTGCCTCTTGCTTTTGCTTACAGCCCAGATGTTTTTACAGACGCATACAATATCGCCTATGTTTTCTGGGAGCTCGATAGCCCGGGGGCCTGCCATTTTCTTGGCCTCGATATGGTTGACGAAATCTGGGTCAGCTCAGATTTTGGGGTTAACGTGTTCCAGCCCCACATTGACGTTCCTGTCACAAATGTTGGGATGAGTTTTAATGGTCTGCCAAATATTGATCGCGGCACAGCCCGTGAGACGCTCGAAAGAATGGCGCGTATTTCCCGCGAAGATTTCGCATTTATTGTTACCTTCGACAGTTTTTCATTTGTTCAAAGGAAAAACCCGCTTGGAGCCCTACATGCTTTCAGCAAGGCCTTTCCTCTGGGGGTCCCCAACAACAATGATGTCCGTTTGATCATAAAGACACAAAATCGCACCAATATCGCGGATCAAGGACAAGCAAAAATTTGGTCTGAAATAGATAATCTGATTTCGGCAGATCCCAGAATTATCCTAATCGATGAAACTTTACCGTACCAAGAGGTCTTAGAACTTATCAAAGGTTCTGACGCCTATCTATCTCTTCATCGTGCCGAGGGTTGGGGCTTTGGCATCATAGAGGCTATGAACCTTCAAGTTCCCGTTGTTTGCACGCAATATTCTGGCAACACCGATTTTTGCCCTGCCGAAGCTTGTTGGCAAGTCCAATATGAGTTGAAGGAACTTGAACAGTCTGATTATATTTTTGTACGAGAGGGTCAGGCATGGGCAGAACCTGATCTGGATGACGCCGCTCGGCAAATGAGATCCCTTATGGCAGACCCAAAAGAGGCGGAACATCGCGCAAAAACAGCTTTCACCCTTATACAAAGCGAGTTTAGCAAGGACGCCATTGGAAAGCGATATTATGCAAGACTGAAGACAATCTTTGATAGTCTAAACAAAGGTAAAAGCGGTGCAGAGAAGTAACCAAATAACCAGTACTTCTATCAGTTGTTTTCCTGCATAGATAAATTCCCCCAAATACACTAGGACCACTCCTACACGACTAAAGGATATTACAATCATGATTTTTCCAGTCCTCTTATGCGGCGGCTCGGGCACGCGTCTTTGGCCACTTTCTCGCAAAAGCTACCCAAAACAATTTACAGACGTCATTGGAAACGAAAGCCTTTTTCAGGCTTCAGCGCGGCGGTTCGTGGGTGAAGGTTTCGCAGATCCTCTCGTCGTAACAGGAGATCCTTTCCGCTTTATTGTGACGGAACAACTCAACGAAATTGGAGTGTCACCAGCGGGTGTCATGATCGAACCCGAAGGGCGCAATACCGCTCCGGCGGCCGCTGCCGCGGCATTGTTTGCTTCAAAACAAGACCCCGATGCACTGATTTTGCTTGTCCCATCCGATCACGCGATTGCCAATCCAGACGACTTCAAAGCGGCTGTTTTGGCCGGCAGTGATGCCGCTATTAACGGTGATATCGTCACCTTTGGTATTGTTCCTACCCGGGCAGAAACTGGCTACGGCTGGCTGGAAACCGGTGCCGCTCAAGAAGCCAAAGGTGTTTACAAGCTCGAACGCTTTATCGAAAAACCGGATGGCAAAAAAGCAAAGGCGTTATTCTCCGAGGGTAAATACCTTTGGAACGCGGGCGTTTTCCTTGTGAAAGCATCTGTATTGATTGATGCCTTCAAGGCCCACGCTGCAGATATTTTAGAAGCCGTACAAGCATCACTTGATGATGCAGAGATGGATTTGGGTTTCACCCGACTGGGCAAGGAAGCGTGGAGTACTGTTCGCGAAGAATCCATCGACTATGCGATCATGGAACCATCACAAAATTTGACTGCCGTTCGGTTTGACGGCCACTGGACTGATCTAGGTGGCTGGGAATCTGTCTGGTTAGAGTCTGAAAAAGATGAATCTGGGAATGCCCTATCAGAACACACGACCGCTTTTGGCTGTGAAAACACCCTACTTCGTTCAGAAAGCAGCGAAATAGAGCTCGTTGGGATCGGTCTAAAGAACACAGTGGCTGTTGCTATGCATGACGCCGTTATGGTTGCCGATATCTCGGACGCGCAAAACGTCAAAAAAGCCGTTAAAGTTTTGAAAGAACGTGGCGCAAAGCAGGCGCAACAATTCCCTGTGGATCACCGGCCGTGGGGCTGGTTTGAGACGCTCACTCTTTCCGATCGGTTCCAGGTAAAACGTATCTACGTACATCCTGGTGCGGCTCTAAGCCTTCAAAGCCATGTGCATCGCTCAGAACACTGGATCGTTGTTCAAGGAACAGCGCGGGTCACAGTCGATGAGGACGTGAAACTGCTAAGTGAGAACCAATCCGTTTATATCCCACTTGGCGCTGTGCATCGTATGGAAAACCCGGGCAAAGTACCGATGGTTCTCATCGAAGTGCAAACAGGTCCATACTTGGGCGAAGACGATATCATTCGCTATGAAGACATCTACGCGCGCAGTTAAATATCCAAAGATCGGGTCGGTGATGGCGGTTATTCAATCGCTCAATCGTCATCACTGACAAAACACCTATCATATTATGTTGGTGACGAATGATACGTCGATCAGCGGTACAATCTGCGAGGCGCTCATTTTGCTGCAAGGCGCGCCATATTTTCCTGATGGTGAGCAATTGCATCATCGACGTTATCATGAAACCAGGCTTCGCCTTCGTTTAAGACCAATCCACAATCGCAAAGATTTCTGACCTGAGCCATCGAGTGGCTACAGACCACCGCTCCTACATTCTGTGTACGGGCTTTAAATAATTTATCAGCATTCTGACGGAATGAAGCGTCCCCGACAGCAGTGATCTCATCAACCAAGTAGATATCAAACTGAATACCCATAGAAATAGCGAATGCCAGTCGGGATCTCATGCCAGACGAATATGTGCGTAAGGGCAACCTGAAGTGTTGGCCAATATCGCAAAACTCTTCCGCAAAATCGACAAGCTCATCCGTATCAACCCCATATATGCGGGCAACAAACCGGCAGTTTTGAAGTCCGGTTAAATCGCCATGAAACGACCCTGCAAAACCCACAGGCCAAGAAACGAGGCCTTGCGATATTATTTCACCCTCAGTGGGTTCTGAGGATCCCGCGATCATACGCAGCAGTGTCGATTTTCCTGCCCCATTCCGCCCCAATAACCCCAACGAACGTTTCTCAGCGATGTGCAACGATAGTCCGTTAACAACAGTTTTGACTTTGCCGTTTGTTACATATCGCTTTGTTAGGTTGCGAAACTCAATCATTGCAGGCTCTCAAAATAGTCAGCGGCGGTCTTTGATTGCATAAAGCACCAGTACAACCGTAGCCCATAAAAGAAGAATAAATATCCCGGCAACCGCCGTCGTCGTAAACCGTTTTGGATAGCGAGAGCTCTCCGCTGTCGTCGGCAAAACATAGGCTGCTAAATAGCGGCTTTGGCGACGCGCCTCAGAAAGGGATGCATCATATGCCCCCTGCGCGCTCAAGAATCTTTGCTCGGCAAACTCGCGCTCAACGGCAAGGCTTTCGTATTCACCAAAAAGATTTGCATAAACCTCACCCTCACCCGATTCACCTACGCCCAGTTTCCCACGCTCTTCATTAATCCGCCGTTGGATGACTTCGATCCGAAGCTGTGCCTGCGATACTCGAGGGTCATCTTTGCGTTGGGCAGCCAGCATATCCAGTTCAATAAGCGCCGCCGCCATTTGAGCATCAAGATTACCCAACAAACCAGCCTGGGTTCGAAGATCAACAGATGGATCTACAAGCTGATGTAAATTGCGAAACGTTGTAACAGCCTGCCTTGCACCCTGTAAAAGCACGACAGCAGCATCCAGTTCTTCCCGAGCATAACCAATTGCGTCTTCTCGAGCGATATCTGACAAGCTATTGATCATACTAGAGGATTCATCAAAAAGAGTTTGAGCAATCAAAGTCGCGTCTGCTGGCGCAAAAGCTCTCACTTCGACCTCAATCAGCCCAGCCCCGTCATCATATGAAATGTTAACGAAACGTTTCCAGTGGACGACAAGGTCTTCGATAGTGCCTTCATCATCGAAGGCATATATCAAGTCATTCTCAGGTTTTGACCACATTGCTCGCAAGCCGATTGCTGCATCGATCTCTTCAACCAGCTTCTGACTTTGCAAAAATTCATAAAGAATGTCGGTGTCTGACGAACTTGAGCCTGATAGCTCCGAGAACCCGCCAAGAAACTCCAAAGCGGAGCTGCTTTCTTCGGTCCTCACTGAGAACGCAACCGTCGATGCATACTGATCTTCTGCATACTCCCAAAGGTAAAAAGCAACTGTCGCAATGGGCAAAGCCACAAACAGAATAAAGCTAAATACGACAGACCAGTGCCGCTTCTTGAGCTTCGCAGACTTAACGGGTTGTGACACTCTTTGCGGGTTCGGTGCCGGTTTTGCCTGAGCGGGCGGCTTTGGTTGATGAGCCGCTTGTTTGGCTTGGCCTGCATTTGGACGATTGGCCCTTTGCCCACCAGCTGCGTTTGCATTTGCCGCAGCTCCGCCAGGTTTCCCCGCTCCCTGACCTGGGTTCGCACGCCCATTACCTTGACCAGGTGGCTGTTTGATATCGTTCCCTTTTGCAGGTTGATCACTCACGTTAAATCCACTTCTGAGTTCAAGATCGCGCTCTCATTACTATCTAATTTATTGTATTAATGCTAGGGATGATCAAACTCTCCAGATCACCTTTATTGTGCGCGATCGATAAATTGCAAAGGCCCAAGCTGTTGGCACAAAAACAAAATTTTCCGCCGGCTCAACGACCCAAAGTACGACGCACAATTCCCCGATTTGCGTCGCTGCGCACTGTGCTTGCACTCATGCTACGCGAAATGTCTACAACATATGGCCGAACACCGGGTGGATACCTTTGGGCCATTCTCGAGCCTGTCGCGGCTATTAGTCTTCTCACCGCCATTTTCTCTCTTGGCTTTAGAACCCCTGCCCTTGGTGTGAGTTTTGCCATGTTTTATGCAACCGGGATTCTTCCTTTTGGTATGTTTAACGATATCACGGCTAAACTTGGTCAGGCACTGAATTATTCCAAACAATTACTGGCATACCCTCGCGTTACATTTGTGGATGCCGTTATCGCTCGATTTGCAATTTCGGTGATAACACAGCTTCTGGTCAGCTACATTGTGATGACAGCAATTGTGTTACTATTTGAAACACGGACAACGCTAGATTTCGTGAAGATTGCCAAAGCATTCGCCATGGCGAGTTTCTTAGGCTTGGGTATTGGTACGTTGAATTGTTATCTCATGAAACGCTTCGACATCTACCAACGCATCTGGTCCGTTGCGACGCGCCCTTTGTTTATTATTTCCTGTATTTTCTTCCTCTTTGACACTGTTCCACAGCCCTATCAGGATTACCTATGGTACAACCCTCTTGTTCATGTGATCGGGATGGCGCGCAGTGGCTTTTATGGAACCTATGACGCTCCATATGTTTCAGAGTTATACGTCTGTGGCGTCGCACTGGTGACTTTGGTTCTGGGCCTTCTACTCCTACGCAAAGACAGCAAGGCCACTCTGGAACGTTGAGTTATCACGCCAAAAGTGAGCTGTGCTGAAACGCGCGTGCCGCGTCTATGATGTCAGTTTGGGCATCATGGCTATTGGATAAGGTTATCACTGCGCCCTGTCCGCCACTCTCAATGTGGCGACGAACGGCATCCCCTTGTGCGCCTAAATCGAAAACAACAACCGGCAGCCCAGAGACAATGGCTTCATGAGTTGTGAATGAAAACGTCTCTGGCCAAATCGATGGAATGAGCCAACATGTGATCCCGTATTGACGTACTAAAGACGGCAGCTCTGAGACATCATAAGAGCCATGTACACGCCCGTTACCCGACACTTTGAAGCCGGGATCAATGTCACCAATCAATACCATACTCAGCTCATTATCATCGCGTAAAACTGAACTAAGCGCTTGCACGAGCGCAGCCCCTTTATGAGGTGAAATGTTGCCCAACACCCCGATAACAGCCCTGCCCTGCGGCCGCTCAACAACTGGCACATGAACTGGAAGAGAATGCGGAATGCACACGATGTTCAAATGCGCACCATAAACATCCATGACCAACCCAGCACTTGCCTCTGAGAAGCACACAATTTGTTCTGCTCGCCCCATCAGCGGCCGCCAACCGTCACGCCATTGGCTTAGGCTTACCGTTGCTCCTCCGATGCGCCGGCTCTGGTGGTGCGGGTCGTCATCGTCACATGGCCACACATATGTATCACTTGCTCCAAGTAGCGTCACAGATGGGCTGAGGATGAAATAATCGTGGACAAGCACCGTCAGTGCCACATCGTCATCAATGATGAGCTTGTTTATGAAGATTGGAACCTCAATAGGGTCTAGATCACCAACAGCATTTGAATAGACCACATGCCGTTTCAGGACCGGTGCAAGCAATCGCTCCACGTCTGACCAATCATTGGTTCCAGCAGAAACGGGCTCTTCAATGCCTTGCCACCACAGCTCCACAGTGAACCGAAATACACCACCAAAGCGCACGACAATAGCAGCACCACGCGCAGTAACCTCTTCCGCCAAACGGCGCTTCAAGTCAATTTCGGCCCCCCCGCCCATGGAGTGGCCTATGAAAATTGTCATCGCAACAGAAGGCGCTGCCGCCACAATCCATGACAGCCCAAGGGCCAGGCGTGCACTGACAAGCGGGTCATTGCGGACAAACGCAAAGACGCTCGCATCAAATTGTGGATACCTGCGAGACAACACTTCAGAATTACGTGCGATCAGGCGTGCTTTTGCCTCAGACCCGAAACTCTGCCCCCCCATATGCGCTACAAACAGATTGGGCACATAGATATGCTTTCCCCCTGCCCGAATGGCTTTTTGACACCAGTCCACTTCCTCTGCGTACCCAGGTGCGAAAACCTCATCAAAGGCAGGTTCATTTTGTAGGAACGAATGCGACATCGCCATACAAAACCCAACGCCCGCTGGTGCCGTTATCTCTGAAACATCCCCCCCCAAGGTCCGGGCAAAGGCGTCAACTTTATCTGCCAACTCAGCATCAATGGCCTGCGGCGTGCTAATCTTTGGCACACACCCTAATTCTGCATCATTGGAAAGCGGCGTCACTGTTGCCACATGCTCATCATTCCAAATCGGGGCCAACAACCGCGAGGCCCAGCCTTGGGGGACATAGGCATCCGTATTCAAAAGCACTACGGGATCACCATACCCCAGCGCCCGCTCTAACCCGATATTCACAGCGCCGACAAAACCAAGATTCTGCTCAAGCGATATAAACTCGACAGCCTCCGGATGAGTGCCTGCGAACCGTTCGAGCGACGGTTTCACATCTTCATTTGGGCTCGCGTCATCTATTAAGATCAAACGCCAAGGAACATCAGTATGCTCAATAACCCGGCGCAACGCTTCTTGGGTCATCGCAAGATTTCCATACACTGGCATCACGATCGTTAAACCGGCATCACTGGGTACAGATATCTTGCTCCCCCGCTCTTCCAACAGCGATCGATCCATCGCAATCGGTGCAGGTCCAGACATATCTAAAATCTGCTTCACCCGTGCACGCGCTGCAGGGTCTCGCAAGCGCACCCAACGCAAGGCATAAGGAAAGGCTTGTACACCCGCCCAAGCAAATCCAGGAGCCAGTCGTACCTTATCCATCAAGGTTGGTTCCGCTTTGGACGCGTGACACGCAACGTAGATCGTAAACAAGCGCCTTATGCGGAAATACATCTCATTTCTCTTTCCGTTAAAAAGTCACACCAACACCCAACCGCGACAAGAGCAACCAGATTATGCGTCGACCAATGCCAATAGGTATTTCCCATAATCATTCTTGCGGAATGTTTCCGCTCTCTCTTGTAATGCTTGTGCACTGATCCAACCACGAGCAAAGGCAATTTCATCTGGGCTTCCGGTTTGCATGCCTTGTCGTTTTTCCAATGTGCGCACGAAATTGCCCGCATCCAGCAAGCTACCGTGTGTGCCCGTATCAAGCCAAGCGTACCCGCGCCCCATCTGCTGTACATTCAATTTCCCATCTCGAAGGTAGCTTTCCAACAAGTTGGTGATTTCAAGCTCACCCCGCGCTGATGGTTTCACCTCCCGCGCACGTGCAGATGCTGTACCGTCTAAAAAATATAGGCCCGTGACGGCATAATTTGAGGGCGGAACATCTGGCTTTTCGATGATTGAACGCACATTCCCGTCCGTATCAAAATCCACCACACCGTAGCGTTCCGGATCCGCCACACGATACCCAAATACCGTGCCACCATCTTTCCTGTCATCTGCAGCACCCAGCAACTTAGGCAGGTCGTGGCCAAAGAAAATATTATCCCCCAAAACCATCGCCGAAGGGGCACCATCCAGAAAATCTTCTGCGAGTATATAAGCCTGTGCCAACCCGTCCGGGCTAGGTTGAACAATATAGGTTAGACGAACCCCCCAAGCACTTCCATCGCCAAGCGTGCGTTGGAACTGCGCCTGATCTTCGGGCGTGGTGATAATTGCAATATCGCGGATACCGGCAAGCATCAAAACAGACAAAGGATAGTAGATCATCGGCTTGTCATAGATCGGTAACAGTTGCTTTGAGATTCCAATGGTAATTGGATACAGCCGTGTTCCCGAGCCACCAGCGAGAATAATACCTTTACGCTTCGTCATAATCTGTCCTTCGTCATAAAAAGAATGCTTTGGGCGGGCTCTGTGTGGAACCTATACATGGCCTAAGCGTTCAGGTCCTTCAAAACATCTGCCACCCCTTTACGCCAATCCGGGCGTTCGATGCCAAAAGTGGCTGTCGTGTGCGTACAGTCCATACGTGAATTTAACGGTCTCACCGCAGGCGTTGGGTATTGATGAGAGGGAATGCCTGTGACCAATACATTGCGGTTTGATTGGGTAAACACTTCACAGGCCAGATCTTTCCAGCTGGCATCTGGTGCTCCTGAAAAGTGGTAGGTGCCAGACTTCGAGGGTTCGGCTTGCAACTGATGCGCAATACTCAAACACGCAGTGGCTATATCGCGGGCCGGAGTTGGGCCACCTATTTGATCATCCACAACCGACAGCGCATCCCGAGACTCTGACAGTCGAAGCATGGTTTTTACAAAATTATTCCCATGCGCTGAAAACACCCAAGACGTGCGCAAAATCGCATAAACGCCCCCTGCCCCAGACACGCCTTGCTCACCAATAAGCTTACTGCGCCCATAGGCACCCAATGGCGCTGTGGCATCTTGGGGCTTCCACATAGCGCTGCCCCCGCCCTCAAACACATAGTCTGTCGAAATATGGACAAACGGAATGCCTAATTCAGCACAGGTTTCGGCCATCGCCTTAGGCGCGTCACCATTCACTGTGCGGGCCAAGGATTCGTCTTCTTCAGCACGGTCAACAGCGGTGTAGGCTGCTGCGTTGATCACAATTTTTGGCTTATGCGTTTTGATAACAACGCAACACGCAGCAGGGTCAGACAAATCTGCCACATCACGCCCGACGCATAGAGCCTCTGGCATTTGCATCTGTAGCTCCTGAGCAACCTGCCCAGTCTTGCCAAAAACCAAAATCATCGGTTGGATCTCTTTCTATCTAAAAGATTGTTCTTAAGCATTCGTACCCAAGCGGCTGCCAACCCCTTGGCGTTCCTGCAATGGGCGCCACCAGGCTTCATTATCCAAATACCACTGTACCGTTTTCTCGAGCCCCTGCTCGACAGTCACCGAAGGACGCCAATCTAACTCTGTGCGAATACGTGTTGGATCGATGGCATAACGGGCATCATGGCCAGGGCGATCCGTTACAAATGTGATCTGCTCACTGTAAGATCCGCCATCGGCTTTCGGCTGTTTCGTGTCTAAAATCTTGCACAGAGTCTGAACCAGCTCTAAATTGCTACACTCGTTTTCACCGCCAATGTTATAGGATCGGTTCAACTGCCCTTTCTGTACCACCAACAAAAGTGCATCCGCGTGGTCTTCCACATAAAGCCAGTCGCGCACGTTTGACCCATCCCCATAAATGGGCAAAGGCTTGCCAGCGATCGCATTCAAAATAATGACCGGCACTAATTTCTCAGGAAAATGGAACGGGCCATAATTGTTAGAACAATTCGTCAGAACAACAGGCAGGCCATAAGTTTCCGCCCATGCCCGCACCAAATGATCACTTGATGCTTTAGACGCTGAATAAGGGCTGCGCGGATCATAAGGTGTGTCTTCGGTGAATTGAACAGACGGGTCTGCAGGCAATGACCCAAACACTTCATCTGTAGAAATATGATGGAAGCGGAAGCTTTCAGGCTTCCCATGCGACACCCAGAAATGGCGGGCGGCCTCGAGCATATTGTATGTGCCTGTGATGTTGGTCTCGATGAAATCACCGGGCCCGTCAATGGATCTATCAACATGGCTTTCCGCGGCCAAATGCATCACCACATCCGGTTGGTGTTTGGCAAAGACCTCATCAAGGCGGGCACGATCACGAATATCAGCTTGTTCGAACGCATATAAAGGGGACTGAGCCGCATCGGCGACATTCTCTAAACATGCAGCATAGGTCAGCGCGTCGACATTGACGACGCCGTGGCCGCGAGACACCGCCAAACGCACAACAGCAGAACCAATAAAACCCGCACCACCAGTAATAAGAATTTTCATGGGTTACCCTTCAAACGAAAAGGGGCTGTTAAAATCACTTAACATCCCTGCTGCTACATCTTTTTCTGATAAGATAGGCGCGGCGTCCCCAAGCCCCCAATCGATACCAATATCCGGATCGTCATAGCGCACCGCACCATCACATTCTGGCGCATAGTAATCGGTGCATTTGTAACAAATTTCTGTGTCGGGCACGCGCGTTGCAAACCCATGCAAGAAGCCCGCCGGGATCAACAATTGCAGGCCATTGTCCGCGCTCAGCTCAAACCCAACCCATTTACCATAGGTCGGGCTCCCGCGACGCACATCAACCGCAACATCAAACAACGCCCCACGACCACACCGCACCAGTTTGGTTTGCGCATGAGGCGGAGATTGAAAATGCAAACCGCGCACGGTTCCAACCTCACTGCTGAGTGAGTGATTGTCTTGTACAAAATCTATATCAAATCCATGTTCGGCCATCCGCGCACGGTTCCAGCTCTCACTAAAAAAACCACGGTTGTCACCAAAGCGTTTAGGCTCAAGCAGCACTACGCCGGGTAAGTCTGTCAAAGTCACATTCAACATGCCGGACACTTTCATTTAAAGTAAAGATCGTGGTTCAGATACACAGATAACTTAAGACCTGAAACCCTTAGCTGGCTCCCGGTTTGGTTTTGAATTTCTGTACGACCCAACCTTCAAACGCTTTGTCAGCATTCAACAAACGTGTGCGCCCAGATGACACCCAGAACCCATGCCATTCAGCTTCAAGCGCATACACATCCTGGCCTGGGGCCAATTGGCGTGCACGTTCAAGTACCTCAACAGACAACACAGGATGAGATCCAGCCTCTATAGTCTCTAACACTTGGCCTTTGCGGGTGAAGCAAACAATGTCGCCTCCCTGTTCTGTCATTGTATAATCAGGAATATTGGCAGCAGTTATCATTTTGCGAATAGCAGCACGAAACACCCGCAACGGCGCAGCAGAGCCTGATTTTTTGTGCAAGGTCGCAACCGTCACCTTCCATTCAGGCTGTCGTCCACAATGTTTACGTGCCAATTCGTACACACGACGCTCAAGCGGTTTGCGCAATTTGAAATAGTCGCGATTAAGCGTGAGGACCGATTTAGACAAAACCGCCCGAAACAACCAATCGGACAATGTCACCGTGACGCTCACCATACGTCCACTTTCTGCACGGCGCAAAATATCCCAGCTTTCGATCAGGCCAAACCCGCGGGTTGCCGCAATCCCCCCCGACGTGATGTTTGTGGTAATGCGCGTGCCCGCGAGCCGCTCAAATGCTTCACGCAACCGCACATAGCTGTCCCCGCCCGTGTCGCGGTTGGTGGCCACCAGCAAATCATGAGCCCGCAACCGCACCGTTCGGCTGATCTCGCGCCCTGCATTCACAGCCGCCATCAGCTGGCTGATGCAATAAATCACGATGTCTTTGTCATGCATCGTGGCACGACCACGAACAGAGGGTGTCACATCTACTGTATAGCCATTGTGTTCGTATTTAAGGATGCGCCGGTCGGGTTTGGTCGACAATGAAAATATCGGATGCTCCATCGTGGCAAGATCATCCTTAAGCGCTGCATCAAAGACATCGCATACGAAAAAATCTGATGAAGAATGGTTCTGGGATAGCATACCCGCACCACCTGCTCCTGCATGAATGCCCGTCATATTGCGCCTGTTCGAACCCTGTTTTTACGGCCTTTTCGACCGATCTTCCCCGATTCTATCGGGGTTTCAGTTACACCATACTAAAGTTATCCACAGGGCGCGACCGGTCATCTCGCTCCAATCTGATCTCTCGATCATTTCCATCGGGGGATCAGAGTCACCTCATCGGAGGATCAGAGTCATTCTAACGTCGTTTCAGAGTCACTCAGAGCCATCAAGTTTCATTCAGGCCATTGATTTAAAACAAATATAAACATCATGAAAAAGGCTTAACTATAAATAACACATATATAACAGAAAATATGGGTACCAGAGACCGAAATAATCCTTAGAATTCATAAGAGAGGCCACAAATGCTTAGGAAAATAAGGGTGTTTGTTTGGAATGTATCGAACCTCTTTTAATGTTGCACCTTTTCCAGTACAGTGCCGAAAAAGACGCACATTAAGTAAAGGCGCCGTCTGTTATGAAGACTGATACGCAATTCCCGCTGCCCCCCTACTTCAATATCAATCCCGATACTGCGCTGGCTGCTTTGGGCGATCCAACGTCAACGGCAGACTTCGGAAAGATCGCTAGCAATTGCAACGCAGGCCGTATTGATTTGACCAGCCGTGGGCTCGAAACCGAAGGCACCCGCAGGCTCCGTCAATTTTCAACATGGGAAATCACACGCTATCTGATTCCTGTCGCCCCTGGGCATTTTAGACGGGTGCTTAAGCAGAACCCCGATTTGCCACAGGGCCGCTCAGAAACAAGCGCAGGCGCGAAATGGTTTACCCTTGATGAGGTTCAGCGCCTGCGCGCCTTCTTTGGCGCGCAAGGCTTCAAATCCAAGGGCTACCTTCCATATCGTCCAAAAAACCAGCCTGCAAAAATGGTGGCGGTGGCAAATTTCAAAGGGGGCGTTGGGAAAACATCTACAGCTGCGCATCTTGCAATGTCTGCGGCTTTGGATGGCTATAAAGTTCTTGTCATCGATCTGGATTCACAAGGATCAATGACCTCTATCTTTGGCGGTAAGGTGCAAGACGAATGGCAGACGGTGTTCCCACTTCTTGCGCGTCACTATGCCCAGCATCTTCGTCAGGAAAACCAATCACGTGTTGATCGGGGGGAGGCCCCCCTTCCACTCGATGAGACGTTAACAGAAGCCTTGGAAATCGCCCCTCGTGATTTGGTCCAGAACACCCATTGGCCCAACATTGACCTGATCGGCGCCCAGCTGAATTTATATTGGGCTGAATTCCAGATCCCTGTCTGGCGTATGGCTGCGCGTGGCTGGAAGCTGTGGGATGCTCTGACGCAAAGCTTAGAGGCTGGCGGCATCTTGGACGAATACGATGTCATCTTTCTCGATACGCCCCCTGCCCTTGGCTATCTCACGATCAATGGTTTGGCTGCGGCTGACATTTTGTTGGTCCCTCTCGGGGCTCTGTGACTAGCGTTTTGATGGCGGATACAGCTTCGTCGCCGAGATCAATAATGTGTAGCATGCTGCCCAACTTCAGTGCATCA
>JALZUL010000029.1 GCA_023301665.1 Ascidiaceihabitans sp. | reverse complement strand
ATCGGGGTAAGCTTCGCATCACCCACCCCCGCCGCCCCCATGCTGATCGCCCACCGCCCCCCTCGCGTGTATAACCGACAGCCGCCCGAGTACCAGCGGCCCCTGGACACCGACATGATCGGCAGTCGCTTGCGCTTACCGAGAGGACGTCAGTGCTTAACGAAGGACCCCGAGTTCTTCCGCAGTGTTCATCTCGTCGGCGAGGGGCTGTCTCTTAAGGTTACTGAGAAGAATGGTAGCCACTATGGTAACTATACCCTTCGTATCCAGCACCAAGGCAAACGCCATGATGTAGCCATAGGATCCCGAAAGAAGGTCAAACTGGCAGAGGCAAAAAATCTGGCCGCAAAGGCTCGCCTTGCGATTTTGTCGAACCAAGACCCAAAAGCTGCCATAGGCCGCAAATCCGCAAGAGCAACGTCAAAGGACTTCACATTGGATGCAGTGGTGGCTCGGACATTTGAAAGCCTCAGGCACACCCTCAAAGGCAATGGGGAGGCTGGGAAATGGCTTTCGCCCCTACGCGTCCACATCTTGCCAAAACTGGGCCGCAAGCACGTATCCGAGATTGATGCAGACACAGTTCAACGTGCGCTTGCCCCTATCTGGCACGCAAAGCCTGAGGCGGCAAAAAAGGCGCGTAACCGCCTGCGCATGGCTTTGGTCTTTGCGGGTGATGAAGGTGCGGAAGTAATCGACGGAGCAGTTGAACGCGCATCCAGACTTCTTGGCAAACAGGTTCGGCATGTAAAGCACACCCCATCGACGCCATACGAAGACCTACCAGAGCTATACGAGAGAATTTGCGGATTAGCTCAAACGCCATCGGTCCTTGCGCTTAGGCTGACCATACTGACCGCTCAGCGCCTCAAACCAATACGCGTGGCGCAATGGGAGGAGTTCAACTTGGAGAACGCCGTCTGGACAGTACCCGCAGTGAATATGAAGGGACCGAGGGGTAAAACCGAGGACTTTCGTTGCCCTTTGTCACCAGAGGCGGTGAAGGTGCTTGAATTGGCCGCTAAACAACGTCGCGGTGATAATGTGTTCCCCGCCCAGCGCGGTGACGGCGTTACATCAGACAGAGGGATCGAAAAAACACTCGACAACTTGGGGGAAGCTGGAAGGCCACATGGGTTCCGAGCCACTTTTGGTGATTGGGCTAGCTCAAATAACGTATCACATGAATTAGCTGAGAAGTGTTTGCAGCACGCCTTTGGTACAGCAGTGTCACGTGCGTATCGGAGAGAGGACAGATTGGACGATAGGCGCGTTGTAATGAGTGATTGGTCACTTCATACTATTAGCGCAAGGGACGCCGCCTTACGGGGCAATTTGAGGGTGGTTGAATGATACCCAATTCACCGAAAGGCTTGATGAGCGTTTATGATGTCTACCACGATGTTCAAGGTTACGTTCCAAACTATTGGGATTGGAGAAACGGTAAAGGATGGCCTAGTTTCTTCCCTAAGAGTGAGCGCCCGAGTTTGGAATTATTGGTCAAATTGGAAAAAAGCAAACCCGAATGGGCGGATTTTTCAGACCCATATTCTCATGTCGATTACCTGCAGGACATCAGTCAGGCAGCATGGAAGCTGACCCAAACCATAGTCAGGAATGTTGGCGAGATAATTGTAATAAAGGATGGGAACGAGATCAGCATGGACCCCTCCGCGATGTGTGACATGGCCGATTTCCCCGTCACACCATGGGGTGATATGACCAACGGCGTTGTGAATTGGTCGGATACCGCATTTAATAAGATAATTCCAACAGACCTTGGCCAACGCGCGACTTGGCAAGGTTGGATAGCTGACTTGGAAGGCGGACGGATTTATCTACAAGCCGACAAAACCAAAAAAATTATAGCCCAAACCATAAAAGATGGTCAAAAACAGGGTGGTCAAAAACTTAGCGCGACACAAACTCTCGCAAAAAATTTCAAACCGCTTACTTACAAAGAGCTGGGTACCCTTTGGCCTGCAAGGGCCAAAAGATGCCTTTAAAACAGGGGGATAAACGTCAGTGAGAGCAAAGCGAAGCGTGCAGTCACTTGCGAAAGAGAGAGGCGCAAAAATCTGACCACCCAAAGTTGACCACCTTGAACAGCTATTTTTCACTGAACCGTCCTGACTACTTTGCAGCACAATAACGGCAACCAAGTCAGAACGGAGACCCCCATGACCACCTCAAACATTACACCCGTCCAACCTGAGTTCCTCAGCATGAAGAACGCGGCCCTACGCATCGGCGTATCTCTCAAGTTCATCGAGAAAGCGACATTAGCCCACAACAATCCGTTGCCAAGCTTCAAGCTTGGGCGTCGTCGTTTGATTAACATCAAGCAGCTAGACGAATGGATGATGAAGCACGCTGCCTAATCAATCATTTTCAGGGGGATGACAGACCCCCAATAAAAAAGACCTGACGCGCACCAACGCAATCAGGCCCAATTGAGAATTCACATCATGACAAATACCGAACAAATCCCCTTGGGGAAACAGATAGGCTTTGCCTCAAGCCAAAAGCCCATTCACAGCAATCACGACCTGCAGCCACAAACCATATCCGCAATCTTTGCGGCGTCGCCCCTTAGGCTTTCAGCTAAAGTCTGCAGGCTGCTCAACATGCGCATCGAAATTGAAACAGCAAGATTGGACGCGGCGTCTTGGCCCGTATGGAGGGGTGCATATTATCTCAAATGTTCTGTCGAAGTCATCGCATCGGAGGGAAATTAATGCTGTTTTCAATTCCTGATGCGGAACTACTTGGAACATCACCTTCAAAGTGGGACAAAACAAACCCCAATAAAACTAGAAATAAGGGCAATTTTCCTCCCGCCCTTACTACTAGTATTACAAAAAAGTTAATAACCCGCCCAAAGAGAGAGAACAGACCCAATCGCGGCCCAATTTTGTTCCCTACAATGAGACATCACGTGTCACGTCACGGGCATATCGAAAACGCATCCAGAACTTCCAGAACGCTGTTTTGTTTTCTGAGCGTAAAGGACTTCCATTAAGATGGACCCTCACAATCGCTTGGGCCGCATTGAAGGATGCAGGTGAACGCAATGAAGGGCACATCTTGGCACTCAAGGACAAAGACAGATGCGCAGTACTGAGAAAGCGCTGGGCGCGATTAGCCAACAGGCTCGGATTCAACTTCGTTTGCATTTGGGGGCGGGCTGTTGGCCCAAGACAAGGCACACACATTCACGCGCTCTTCTGGTGGCCCATAGAGGCGATAGACTCGCTACTGGACTTCATAGGGACTGTGACGGGCAGTGAAGCCGCAACGGTTGGAATCACTGAGACCGCCTCCGAATGTAGGGGCTGGCTTCTTAAAAAGAACATTCGCGGTCTGTCGGGTGCCAGAGATTATGGAGACTACATCGGGGGGCAAGACCAAAGGCACCCATCATTACAGACCTTGGAGGGCCGCTGCTTCGGTGTCTCAGAAACAATCGGAGCAAACGCACAGCGCAAGGAGGCGGGGGCGGAAGTGATCTAATCTGCCATTAAATCAAACGATAAACGCTTCCGGCCCAAAGCCGCCGTTCGCCCCTAGTTCAAGATGCTGCAGTTGCAGCCCGCATAACGGACATTGATCCATGGGCGCAGCATTTTTGGATGCTGGATGACTTTTTTGCGGATAAAGTGAACTTTGATCAGTTTTAGATGAACGACTGCATTTGGTTTGCGCAATCTTGCAGTGTTGTTCGATTAAGCTTACGCCGGAGTGGAATATCTGGAGCTAGAACTTCATGGAAGCGGTAATTTTTTGTCATGGCATGCCCGGTAGCACCGCAGACGTAGACTTACTCCGACGCAACAATCCAGACGCAAAAATCATCCCTTTGAGATTATTGGATGTTGACCCGGCGCAAATAGACACTGGGTTGCAAAGCTCCCTAGACACCCTTTTGGAACAGTCCGGTGGGGAGCGCGTGCATCTGGTCGGTTTTTC
>JALZUL010000028.1 GCA_023301665.1 Ascidiaceihabitans sp. | reverse complement strand
CTGATTTTTCCCCACCACTTGCCAAATTGGCCAATCAAATAAATGCGCAGTGGGCGGAACAATACCAACAGGTTTTGGCGGCCCCAGACAAAGATCACACCTAAAACCGCTGTGTGTCACAGGATGTCGCATTCATTTCCCTCGCACACCAGCTATCTTTGCATCAAACATAGATGAGTTGATATGCCCTACACTTGGACAACCCAACCAAACGCCCAAACACAAATCATGCAGCTCAAGCCGCATGAAAGCCTCCCCCCACGCGGGATGGCCGCTTTTGTGCTCGCGACCTTCACCCTGATCTTGCTGCCAACCCTTGGGCTGCTCGGGACACCGCTTTTATGGGGCTTGTTGCCGTTTGTGCTGCTGGCCGTTTGGGGGATCTATTTTGCCCTCCAAAAGAATCACAAACAACGCCAGATCACCGAAACACTGACCCTCACATCCGACCAAGCCACACTTGTCCACGCAAAACCCAACGGCGAGATCACCACATGGGAATGCAACCGATATTGGGCACAACTTCATATCCATAAAACCGGTGGCCCAGTCCCGCATTACGTCACCCTCAAAGGGATGGGACGCGAAGTCGAGATTGGGGCCTTCCTCAGCGAAGAAGAACGGATCACCCTGTATAATGATTTGCACACCGCATTAAAAAAGGCGGACTAAATCCGCCTTCTTCATCTTGCCAAAAAACTTCGGAGTTTGAGGCAGCGCCTCAAAACCTAAATCAAGAGCACAAACGCTCTTTGACCATTGGGCCAACAGCGCCAAAATCCATCTGACCGGTATATTTACCTTTCAAGATGCCCATGACCTTACCCATATCGCGAATGCTCTCAGCACCCACTTCGCTCACCGCGGCATCAACGGCCGCCGCACTTTCTTTAGCGCTCAACTGACGTGGCAGGAATTCTTCGATCACCGTGATCTCTTCGCGCTCACGCTCAGCCAAATCCAAACGGTTGCCTTCTTCGTAAGCACGGGCACTTTCCATGCGTTGCTTGGCCATCTTACCAAGAATCGCCAGAACCTCGGCCCCGCCTACTCCATCATCATCGCCAGCTGCGCGGGCGTCGATATCTTTGTCTTTGATCGCAGCATTGATCAGGCGCAAAGTCGATAACCGACTGGCATCCTTATCTTTCATGGCCTGTTTTAAGGCCGTCGTAATTTGCGTTCGTAAGTCCATTTTAATCTCTCATCCCCATGAGCTATCTCTGAGCTTGCGACCTTAGCGAAAGCCCACGCGCCTTGCAACCAAGGCGAGGAAACATAACCAACTGTTTTTAAACGAAAAAACAAATTTATTCACTCTTGACCCTACCGGCCGCTCGCATTAGTTTCCGCCAAGTTTGCCACATTCCAACATATAGGCCTGCCCATGACCGCGCTCGCACCCACCCGTCCAACCGCTTGCTTAGCTCTGGCGGATGGGACGTTGTTTTACGGCTCTGGCTTCGGAGCCACAGGTCAAACCGTAGCAGAACTCTGCTTCAATACGGCGATGACCGGCTATCAAGAAATCATGACCGACCCGTCCTATGCTGGACAGGTCGTGACCTTTACCTTCCCACATATCGGCAACACCGGCGTCACCGCAGAAGACGACGAAACCGCTGATCCAGTTGCCGCTGGCATGGTGGTAAAGTGGAACCCAACCACCCCATCCAACTGGCGCAGCGCCGGTCCATTGGGCGAATGGTTGGCAGCACGTGGCCGCATCGCAATCGGCGGGGTCGACACACGCCGCCTCACCCGCGCAATCCGCAAAGCTGGCGCACCACACGTGGCTTTGGCGCATGATCCCGAAGGCAACTTTGACGTCGAGGCCTTAGTGACAGCGGCGCGTGGCTTCGCAGGGCTCGAGGGCATGGACCTCGCCAAAGAGGTCACTTGCGCCCAATCTTACCGCTGGAATGAAATGCGGTGGGCATGGCCCGAAGGCTATACAGCGCTCGAAGACCCGAAATTCAAAGTGGTCGCGATCGATTACGGTGCAAAACGCAACATCCTACGTTGCTTGGCCTCTGTTGGCTGTGACGTCACCGTCTTGCCAGCAACTGCAACGACCGAAGAGGTTCTGGCCCACAAGCCAGACGGTGTGTTCTTGTCCAACGGTCCGGGCGATCCGGCTGCTACAGGTAAATATGCTGTGCCAATGATCAAAGGTGTGCTCGATCAAACGGATCTGCCCGTCTTTGGTATCTGCTTGGGTCACCAAATGTTGGCACTTGCCCTTGGCGCACAGACCGTCAAAATGAACCACGGTCACCACGGTGCAAACCACCCAGTCAAAGATCATGACACGGGTAAGGTTGAAATCACCTCGATGAACCACGGCTTTGCAGTAGATGCACAAACCTTGCCTGAAGGCATCCTTGAGACCCACACATCGCTCTTTGACGGGTCCAACTGTGGTATCCGCATGGAAGGCCGTCCGGTTTATTCCGTTCAACACCACCCAGAGGCAAGCCCGGGACCGCAAGACAGCTTCTACCTGTTTGAGCGTTTCGCTGCAGCTATGGCAGAACGCGCGGCCTAACCCCCCGCGCCTTTTTGCCGAAAAACCGCTCGATTTAACGCCCTGTTAACCGCGAGGCGTCAGGACTCTTGAAGGTGCAATGGGATGGCTCATTGCACCTTTCAAAAGGTATCCAGTGAGCGATCCACGTCTACTCCTTAAAGCCCCCACAAGCGTCGCGGGGCCCCATTCCGCCCGATTGCTTGGGCGGCATCTGGTAGACGACGGGCATATCAGTCCAAGCGATCTGGTTTACGCCCTTGATTTACAAGAAAAAATCGAAGCACAGCTCGGCGAAATCCTTGTATCCGAGGGGATTATCGACCCCGACACCCTTTTGGATACGCTTGCCCAACAGACCAATGCCCAGCGCATCGATATTGTCAAAGATGCCCCGCACCTTAACACGGCCCAAGCCCTCCCCGCAGCCACTTGCCTTGAATTTCAAGTCATCCCTTGGCTATGGGTCGGGAACGTGCTTTTGGTCGCGACCAGCCAACCCTCAGAATTTGGCGCATTGCAGCGATCTCAGGCCTCATCCCAAGTGACAATGCTCCCCGTCATTGCCGACCCTATTGGCATTCGCCAGGAAATCACGCGCCTCTATGGCTATCAGCTGGCGCAGCGGGCAATTACATGTGTGCCAAGCAGCGACAGTTGCCGCAGCTGGGGAAAAGCCAACTTTTTCAGATCAAAATGGACCTACGTTGTTGGAGGCACAGCAATTGCAGCCACAGTCTACGCCCCACATTGGATCTTGGTGGCTGCAACGCTTTGGGCCGCCCTCACCCTTTTGCTCACCGTCGCCATCAAAGGGGCCGGATTTATCGCGCAACTCCTTCACAAATCCCCCCAACTCTCGACGGTTTTACCCTTAGCACAAGCGGATTTTCACCTTCCTCGCATATCGATGATGGTGCCGCTCTTGCATGAGAAAAACATAGCCGGCGCATTGATCCAACGCTTGGAAAAACTCAGCTACCCGAAATCCTTGCTCGAAGTTCTATTGGTGCTGGAAGAAAGTGACACGATCACCCGCAAAACCTTAGCAAGCACAAAACTACCGCCATGGATCAGCGTCATCGAAGTCCCCGACGCAGGCGGCATCACAACCAAACCCCGCGCGATGAACTATGCACTCGATTTTTGTCGCGGCTCTATCATTGGTGTCTGGGATGCAGAGGACGCCCCCGAAACCGATCAATTGGAAAAGGTGGTCATGCGCTTCAAAGACGCTCCTGAAAACGTAGTGTGCTTGCAGGGCATGTTAGATTACTACAACCCGCGTCAAAACTGGATTTCGCGCTGTTTTACAATTGAATATGCAACATGGTGGCGGTTGGTTCTGCCTGGAATTGCCAAGCTCGGCATGGTCATCCCATTAGGCGGCACAACCCTATTTTTCAAACGTGCCGCTTTAGAGAAACTGGGGCGTTGGGACGCTCATAACGTGACAGAAGACGCCGATCTTGGTGTCCGTCTGGCGCGGCGGGGCTATGTAACAGAACTGATCCCCACCGTTACCTTTGAAGAAGCCAATTGCCGCCCGTGGCGCTGGGTCCGCCAACGCTCACGTTGGCTCAAGGGGTTCATGATCACCTATTTCGTTCACATGCGACACCCCATCCAACTGATCCGCGATCTTGGCTTTAAACGCTTCATGGGGTTGCAGATGGTGTTCCTTGCCACCTTTTCACAATTCACCCTCGCACCGGTGCTGTGGTCATTCTGGATCACCTTCTTTGGCATCAGTCACCCTGTCCACGAGCAACTTGGCGACACAGCCACCTTGGCCTTGGTCATGTTGTTTTTCACATCAGAAATACTCAACATCACCATGGCAATGGTTGCCGTCTCCGGCCCACACCACCGCCACCTCATGAAATGGGTTATCACCACACCATTTTACTTCACCCTTGGCGCACTCGCCGCATACAAAGCGATCTATGAGATGATTGTGACACCGTTCTATTGGGACAAAACCGAACACGGCGCAAAATAACGATCACCTTAGCACATGGGCCAAGTTAAATTGCCAAACAAGGTTAAGCCCCCATAAACCTAGCGGATTACGACGTGCTGAGCCTTTCCCCACAAACCCTATAAATTTTTCTCAAAGAAAACATCAGGGTACGGGTCATCATTGTAACGCTCAATCTCATGCCAGCCGCTATTTCTGTATAAGCTGACCGCCTCGCTCAGGGTACTATTGGTATCCAAACGCAACGTGCTTATTGAGAGCGCGCGCGCCGCCTCTTCGGCGGCACTCATCAGACGCCGCGCCAATCCCAATCCACGGGCAGAGGGTCCCACCCACAAGCGCTTGATCTCGGCCACAGGGCCACCCTGCCCCTTGATCCCCACGCAGCCAACCGGATTTTGATCGATCCGCGCACTTTGTTGCTTCTCCAATTTTTACCTATTCATCAGTCATTTTATTGATTTCAATTTCACGGCGATCTGTCTTGCATTATAGGGGCAAAATAAAGAAGGAGGAGGATTAGATGGTTA
>JALZUL010000027.1 GCA_023301665.1 Ascidiaceihabitans sp. | reverse complement strand
GAAATTGCCAAGGCGGTCTGGCCATTCGATCAGGCAAATAGCATCTATCATTGCGTCAGATAAGCCGAGTTCTTCGATCTCTTGTTCTTCGCTCAAACGGTATAGATCTGCGTGCCAAACTTCACCTCGCAGCGAGTCATATGTTTGGACCAAAGTGAAGGTTGGGGAAGGGACATCTTCATCATTTACAAGCAACGCTTTGATAAAGGCGCGAGCGAAATGCGTTTTTCCAGCGCCGACGGGACCATTCAGTAAAATGGTATCGCCCGATTTGAGGTTTGGTGCCAAAACACGCGCGAGATTTTCGGTCTCGTCAGCTGATTTGATGTCGATTTTTAGGGTAGTGTTGACCATCCGCCTATGGTGGCGTGAGCCAGCCTGGGCTGCAAGCATATTAAGGGATTATTGGGCGATAAGAAGTGGTTTTTCCGCTTCAATGGATGGTTGCTCGCTGGTGCGTTGGAATTGGAGCATAGTGGCCCCAAGCGCGACCGGTCTCACGGTACATTCAAATTTGGTTTGGTCTTTCCACGACATCTGGCAATCCCATTCGGCGCGGTCACCAACTTTCATGACAAAATCGCGGATGTCGGCCCATGCGGGGTTTGGCAGACTTTCTCTTTGCCAATCTTTGATAGAATCCAAAATGGTGACATCCACAAAGGCGTTCTCTGGATCAAGTTTCCACATTTCGCGATATGCGGAATTGCAAAATTGCAAAATTCCGCTTGAGGAAAAGACAGCGATTCCTACGTCAAAAGTATTCATCATGGACTGCCCAATCGCCAACTCAGCCCTGAAGCTGCGTGCCAGTGATACTTCGGCGCTGATGTCCTCGATCAAAAATGCAATAGCCCCATCTGGATGGGGGCGACCGGACACCCGAAAGGTTAAACCACTGTCGAGGGACCAGGTTTCTTGGTAGCTGCCGTCCGTTGCTGCGGCGATAACGTCCGCTATCTCTTGGCGCCATGAATGGTAATTTTTAGGCTCCGGCATGACCCGATTGTCACGTAGACGGTCAAAAAACGATAGTAGATCAGGGCGGGTTGATAGAAATTCAATGGGCAAAGATGAAAGGTCTACAAGAGCAGGGTTAAACAGGGCCAACTGTTGATTGCGATCAAAAATCGCCAATCCGGTTGAGAGCTGCGCAAAGGTTTTAGCAAGTGTCTGTACAAAATTGCGCTGTGCAATTTCGGCGTGGATCACTGCGTTGATATCGATCGCGTGACACATCATGCCACCGTCGATTTCGATGACAGATATATCAAACCATAAATTTTTATCATCTTCTGCGGATTTAACTGAAGCACGTTTGCTGCCGAGCGGATTTTCGGCCACGTCGGCCACTTCAAATAATGGTTTGTCTTTTTGCGGAATGCTTGAAAACACGGTTTGGTAAAGCTCTTCGTATGCGGGGTTATGCCAAACGACGGTTTTGTTGGAATCTAGCTTCCAAATTGGATGAGGAGCGGTTGAGCTTGCAAAGCTGTTATCAAGAACCTCTGCTTCAAGGGTTTTAATTTTATGTTGGACATCTAAGGGCAGGGTTTCTTGATCAATGATTTGAATATGTGTGCTGTCGTCAATCTTGCGTATTTCCAATTTTGCAACGTCTGTTGCATTTTTGGCGTCTAAAATTGTCGTATTTTGTGTATCCCACGGATGCGCAGGAAAACCGGGAAAACGCGGCGATAGATTGGCGCGCAATTCCGCCCAGTCATTTACCTGTTGATTGAAATTAGCGAGCTTCAGCCCAGCAGCAGATGCATGCTGTAGGCTTTCTCCTTTGAACAAAAGTGAAATATCCGAAGTACCCACCTCATCTGGACAATCGGCTTCTTCACTTTGTGTTTTACCAAAGAAGTACAAGCCAAGGCTGCTAACGCTTAGTGCGGTAACTAGGATAACAAGAAAATCTGGCAATGACATAAATTTAGTCCCAATCAGCAATGCTCACGGGAACTTCGGTTTTAAAGGTTAACGAGAGGTTAATGATCTCTAAAACGCGTTTGTTTCAGCCCGTTATTTTCTGGTTCTCCCCGATTTGGATGGCATTGCTGCCCAAACGAGCATCAATTTTGTCTCGTGGCCACTTTACCTCAACGATGGCTCCGGTACGCGACGCGTCGGCTGCTTCGTTGGCAAATGGATCTGGATCTGTTCCGTTGGCAAAGTTAATTTCAGCGCCAGAGCGTTCCAACAATGTCTTAGCAATGAACAAACCAAGACCCATTCCCTCATATTCCGGCCGTTCTTGTTTGTCGCTTGTCGCTTTACGGCCCCCAACAAAGGGATCGCCGATGCGTCCAAGCAAGTATGGTGGAAACCCGCGTCCGTCATCAACAATACGGATCGATATCAGATCCTCGGTCCAGTGGCATTCGACCCAAACGCTATTGCGTGCAAAGTCCACGGCGTTTTGCACCAAGTTTCGCAAACCGTGAATGATCTCGGGTTTTCGCAAAATCGACGGTTGGTCAATTTCGAAACCAGATTTAGGGTCGTGCGAAAAGTGAACTTCTTTCCCTCGATTCATGTGCGGCTCTGCTGCTTCATCAATCACAGCCATCAAGGGAGCTTGGCGAAGGTGTAGATCGTCTTTGCCCGCTCTCCCCATGTCGCGTAAAATATCTCGGCAACGGTCTGCCTGCTCACGGATCAGTGCGGCGTCTTCGTGTAAATCGGCGCGATCTTCCAATTCGTCCATCAACTCAGAGCTCGCGAGCTTGATCGTGGCGAGCGGCGTGCCCAATTCATGCGCGGCTGCGGCAACAACCCCACCAAGATCCGTTAATTTTTGCTCACGCGACAACGCCATTTGCGTTGCGAGCAAAGCGTCCGACATTGAGTGCATTTCAGATGTGACACGACGTGAATAGGCACCAATAAACATAATGGCGATAACGAGAGCGATCCAATTCCCAAACACAAAAACATCCGGAATACGTAGGATAAACCCGTCTTCGGTTTTCAAAGACAAATGTAGTTGCGACAATACCGAAACCATCACGATAGCGGTCCCACCAATCAACAAAGTAGATCGTGTGGTCAAAACTGCTGCAGAAATCGTAACTGGGGCCAGCAACAACAAAGCAAATGGATTGTGCAAACCGCCAGTTAAATACAGCAAGAAGCCAAGCTGGAACAAATCAAACATGACCATCGCGAGGTTTTCACGCTCGGAAAGCCGCTTGTTTTCGGGGAAAACAAAGATCGCGATGAGATTCCCGATCACCGAAACACCCACGGCAAAGTAGCAAAGACCCAATTCCAGCTGCAAACCGTAGATATGCTGCCCCACGATGATTGCGGTTAATTGTCCCACGATGGCGACCCATCGAAGTACAATCATCGTTCTAAGCCTTATCCAGTTGGATCTTTGCTGTCCTGAGAAAAGGCTGGTGTTTGAATCTGCCATAGTTTCACAATTTCTTTGATTGCAAGGAATAGAGGGGCTGGTATTGAGCTAGCATGCTCAATTTCGGCTACCATTCAAGGGGATCAAAATGACACGGTTTATCGCACCACTGGCAGCTGTCGCTGCCGCGGCACTCGTAGGCGGGACATGGTTTTTGACACAAAACACCGGCGGTGACCAATTTGCCCAATGCCGAACATCGGCGGTTGCAGGTGGAACTGCTATTGGTGGACCCTTCGAGTTGCTGAATGCCAAAGGTGAAACCGTCACCGATAAGGATGTGATTACCGAGCCGACGATGATCTATTTTGGGTACACATTCTGCCCCGATGTTTGCCCCCTAGATACAGCGCGCAACGCCGAGGCCACAGATTTCTTGGCACAAGATGGGCAATCTATGACGCCGGTCTTTATCTCGGTTGATCCAAACCGTGATACGCCAGAAGTGGTTGGTGAATACGCATCCTACATCCACGAAAAAATGGTTGGCCTCACAGGCTCTGAAACGCAAGTAAAGGCGGCAAGCCAAGCATACCGTACCTACTACAATGCACACCCCGCCGAAGATGAATACTATTTGGTCGATCACTCGACCTTTAGTTATTTGGTTCTTCCAGAGCACGGGTTTGTTGAATTCTTCCGCCGTGACGTGTCTGCACAAGACATGGCTGACCGCGCCGGTTGTTTTATTGAAAACGCCTAAGCTGGCTTAATTTACAGGGCCCAATTTGACCAAGGGGGGCAACCGCCCCATATTGGACCAGTAACAGGGAGTTGAACGCATGTCTCAAGCAACTGAATACGAAATTGGTGAAGATCGCTCGTTGCTACTCGTTGATGACGACGAACCCTTTTTACGACGCCTTGCAAAAGCGATGGAGAAGCGCGGGTTTGATGTCGAAACAGGTGGATCAGTGGCCGCAGGAAAGGCCATCGCAACGGCACGACCACCAGCTTATGCAGTAATTGACCTACGGCTCGAAGATGGCAATGGCCTAGATGTTGTTGAGGTTCTGCGCGAAAAGCGGCCAGATGCTCGGATCGTTGTTTTGACAGGCTACGGCGCAATTGCCACGGCTGTGGCCGCTGTGAAAATCGGCGCAACAGATTACCTGTCCAAACCAGCAGATGCGACAGATATTATGAACGCGTTGTTGGCGTCTGGGGATGATCTTCCTCCACCGCCGGAAAACCCGATGAGTGCGGATCGCGTACGTTGGGAACATATCCAGCGGGTCTATGAGCTGTGTGATCGAAACGTTTCAGAAACCGCACGGCGTTTGAATATGCACCGACGTACCTTGCAGCGGATTTTAGCGAAAAGATCGCCTAAATAGGCTCTAAATTTCGTAACGCTTGTGGATTTTGTCGACGATCATACCGTCGGCCAATTCCACACCTTCATCAAACTTCCAATCCCGAAAACCGCGCGATTGATAATAGGTCAATCCACTCTCATTGTCGGCGCGGATATTGGCGTTGATCCAAACATATCCCAGTTCTTTGGCGGCTTGCTTTGTGGCATCAAACAAAGATGATCCAATGCCCAAACCTGTGCGCCCAATCTCGACAAAAGATGCAATGTCGCAGGCCTCTGGCGGCAGGTAATCTGTCGGCGCGATCCATTGGAACCCAACAACCTTTTCAGCCTTATCAAGGGCGACGTTCCAAGCGGATTGCTCAGGGGAAAAACCCATGCGTTTGCGAATATCATCGCCAGTCATGGGTTTTTCCCCTGAGCAATCCGCTTGGAACGTC
>JALZUL010000026.1 GCA_023301665.1 Ascidiaceihabitans sp. | reverse complement strand
AGCGACAAATCAGGTTTGGGTGCCATCAACAAAAAGCGGGTGGTGTTGTGGCCTTGGTCCTCGATGTCTTCAGCGAGAATTTCCATATCGTTGATATGCGCGGCAACGGATGACGCGAGCGCGCCAACACCCACTTCACCAGTTTTAGCGATGAGAGCAGCCGCGCCGGCGCTGTCTGCTGCAGATTCGGAACTGATTCCATGTGCGTCCAAGAACGCTCGCGCTTGGGGAATCAGGACCATATGCGCTCTGACATGTTTGATCTGCTCAAGCGTTTGGCCGCGATTGGCCATCAAGCTGATGCGCACACGAATGAATTCTTCGTCGATAATATGCAGGCCACTTTCGGGAAGCAGGCGGTGAATATCAGCGACCCGCCCATAGGTGGTATTTTCGACCGGAAGCATCGCCAAATCAGCTTTGCCACTGCGTACCGCGTTAAAAACATCCTCGAATCCCAAGCATGGAACAGGTTCTGCGTCAGGGCGTGATTTGAGACATGCCTCGTGACTGTAGGCCCCTAAATCTCCCTGAAAGGCGATGCGCTGTGTCATTATTTCGGTCCTTGAGCGTCAGATTGGCCCAATTTTACAAAAGAGGGCGATTGGTCGCGGTAACTACACCTAGACAGAGCGAAATGGAACCAATAGATACGCGCCAAACCTACAGATTATGGGCGCATGACTTATGTTCGATACAATGACACTCACTAAAATTGGCGGCGGCGTCTTTGGCGCGTTGCTTTTCCTTTTGCTGGGAAAATGGGCGGCTGAAGAAGTCTACCATATGGATACCCACGGCGAGCAGGCTTATGTCATCGAAGTCGAAGGTGGCGAAGACGTTGCTGAAGAAGTCGTTGAAGTGAACATTGAAGAACTGATGGCTGCTGCGGATGTGGCCAAAGGTGCAAAAGTTTTCAGAAAATGTGGCGCTTGTCACAAGCTTGAAGCGGGCGACCACGGTGTTGGCCCATCCCTTTACGGTGTTGTCGGGCGTGATATCGCGTCTGTTGACGGTTTCGGGTTTACTGGCGCACTTGGCGGTCTGGAAGGCGATTGGACACCAGAGGCTTTGAATGGCTTCCTGACCAAGCCAAGCTCATACGCGTCTGGCACATCTATGGGTTTCGCAGGTTTGAAGAAGCCTGAAGACCGTGCCGACGTGATCGCGTATTTGGACAGTCTGGACGATTAAGGGGCAATACAAGCTCTGTCAGATTTAGAATTTTAGGCCGTATGCACGATGCATGCGGCCTTTTTTGTGATTTCTCTACCCTGGGTTTCAAAAAAACTGGACCGAACGGAGGATTAACGCTCTGTTCACACATTCGAAACTTGAATGTAACGGCACTGGCCGTTTAGCGTAACGGCGCTATAACTGTTTAAGACGTTCTTAAAAACTCAAGAGGATCAGCCACATGACCCAACCCAGAACACGCGTGAAAGCCAAACCTATCGATCTGCGACCAGTCTATTGGAGCATGGGGGTTCTGGCACTGATTGTAAGTGTTTTATTCGCGGGGATGGTTAAGGCTGAAGGTGAGAACACCGTTTCGCATGGGTATTCGTTTTATGGTGATCTGAAGTACCCAGCCGACTTTACGCATTTTGATTATGTAAACCCGAACGCGCCAAAAGGTGGTGAGATCGCTTTGGGCACAGTCGGCACCTTTGATTCAATGCACCCCTACACGCGCAAGGGCCGCGCTGGGGCGCTTTCATCTGTGATGTATGAGAGCCTGCTTGGCGAAGGTGTGAATTCAACCGGCGCACCTGCGGATGTTTATGCTGAATACTATGGTTTGCTCGCAGAGCGTTTGGAATATGACGAGGGTCGCAATTGGGTGATTTTCCATATGCGTCCTGAGGCAAGGTTTTCTGACGGCACTCCGGTGACGGCTCATGACATCGAATTCAGCCATAACCTGCTATTGGATGAGGGGCTGAAATCTTACGCGGACGCTGTGCGCAAGCGTATCCCTAAAGTAGAGGTGATCAACGACCACGCGATCAAGTTCTATTTCACCGAAGGGATTTCGCGCCGCAGCCTGATCGATCAAGTGGGGTTTGTGCCTGCGTGGTCCAAGAAGTGGTATGAAGAGACAGGCGCGAGCCTTGATGAAAGTCGCTTAGAGGTATCGCCGGGGTCAGGTGCCTATATGATTGACACTGTCGATGTGAACCGCCGCGTTTCCTATAAGCGCAACCCAGACTATTGGGGTAAAGATCTGCCGATAAACGTTGGCCGCAACAACTTTGATATCATCCGTATCGAATACTTTGGCGATGCGACCTCGGCCTTTGAGGCGTTTAAAGCTGGTGAATTTACCATCCGCGTTGAAAACGATTCCCGCCAATGGGCGACCGGATATAATTTTTCAAAGATTGATGATGGTCACATTGTTAAGAAAAGCCTTCCCGATGGGTCACCTCCGACGCCAAACGGTATTGTTTTCAACCTTGGTAAGGAGATCTTGAAAGACAAGCGTGTGCGCCAAGCGATTGCACTGGCGTATAACTTTGAGTGGACCAATGAATCCCTGCAATACGGTTTGTTCCAACAGCGCGCTTCTTTTACGCAAGACACTGAATTGATGGCAAATGACTTGCCGGTTGGTGCTGAGTTGGCCTTTTTGCAAGGGCTTGGTGATTTGGTGCCTGAAACGATCTATACTGAAGCCGCGGTGATCCCGCACACATCCAACCCTGCACGCTTGTTAGACCGTCGCAATGTACGCAAAGCCTCAAAGCTTTTGGATGATGCCGGATGGGCCGTTGATGATACAGGTGTACGCCGCAATGCTGCTGGCGAGCCGCTAAAGATCAACTTCCTGTTTAATTCCAGCTCCCCAGCTACGTTGAGCGGTGTGATGGAGAACTTTGTGA
This sequence comes from Ascidiaceihabitans sp., assembly GCA_023301665.1. Lineage (GTDB taxonomy): Bacteria > Pseudomonadota > Alphaproteobacteria > Rhodobacterales > Rhodobacteraceae > Ascidiaceihabitans. The sequence continues at coordinate 7,896 of JALZUL010000026.1, read as the reverse complement.
GCAATGTGAAAACCCTTGGGGTCGATATCACGCTCGAAAAGGTGGATTCGTCGCAATACACATCGCGTGAGCGCGATCGCGACTATGATCTGGTTTATGATAGCTATGCCGCATTCCTTGGCACTGGCACAGGTTTGCATCAGCGTTATGGTTCTGAAGCGGCTGAGTTTTCCCTGTTCAACCCCGCTGGTCTTGCCAGCCCATTGGTTGATGCGATCATCGATGCCTCGCTTGAGGCCACCACACGCGAGGATGAAATCACGGCTATGATGGCACTTGATCGTGTTTTGCGTCACGAATTCATCATGATTCCGATGTGGTACAAGGCTGATCACTGGGTTGCGTATTATGATCAATATGGCCACCCAGAGACTATTCCGGCCTTTGGGCTCGGGTATCTTGATTTTTGGTGGTACGATGCTGATAAAGCTGCGGCACTGCGTGAAGCTGGCGCATTAAGGTAATTATTAAATGAGCGCCTATGTACTACGACGCCTCTTGTTGGTGATCCCAACATTGCTTGGCATTTTGCTTGTGAACTTTGCTTTGGTGCAATTTGTTCCCGGCGGTCCGGTGGAGCAAGCGATTGCACGGGCTCAAGGGGGCGGTGATGTGCTTGAGGGGTTTACGGGTGGCAGCGGTGATGGCGGTGCCGAAGATCTGGTGACCGGTTCAGACAGCGAATATATCGGTGCACGTGGCTTGCCGCCTGAATTTATCGCGGAGTTGGAAGCGGAGTTCGGCTTTGATAAGCCACCTGTCCAGCGTTTCATCAATATGGTTTGGAACTATATGCGCTTTGATTTCGGGGAGAGCTATTTCCGATCGATATCTGTGATTGATTTGGTCAAAGAGAAACTGCCGGTGTCGATCACGCTGGGGCTTTGGTCAACGGTTATCGCGTACGCGATCTCAATACCGCTGGGCATCCGCAAAGCTGTGCGTGATGGTTCACGATTTGATACGTGGACCAGTGGTTTTATCATCGGTGCTTACGCGATCCCAAGTTTCCTGTTTGCGATTATGCTTTTGGTTTTGTTCGCCGGTGGCAGTTATTTCCAGTGGTTCCCGCTGCGCGGCTTAACCTCGGACAATTTTGAAGAGCTGTCAGCGATTGGCAAAGTGCTGGATTATTTCTGGCACATCGCCTTGCCGGTTCTGGCTGGTACGATTGGCGGCTTTGCCACGCTGACCTTGCTGACCAAGAACAGCTTTCTTGATGAGATCAAGAAGCTTTATGTGGTGACGGCCAAAGCTAAGGGGTTGAACGAACGCCAAGTGCTGTACGGCCACGTATTTCGCAATGCGATGCTGATCGTGATCGCAGGCTTTCCGGGTCTGTTTATCTCTGTGTTTTTTGGCGGTTCACTTATCATTGAGACGATCTTTTCGTTGGATGGTTTGGGGCGTTTGGGATTTGAAGCGGCGGTTGCGCGTGACTATCCTATCGTATTTGGCACGCTCTACATCTTTGGCCTTATGGGATTGCTCGTGGCGATCCTGTCTGACCTGATGTATGTGCTGGTTGACCCGCGTATCGATTTTGAGAAGAGGGAAGGCTAATGGCATTGTCCCCTTTAAACCAACGCCGCTGGCGTAATTTTCGAAGCAACAAACGGGCCTATTGGTCCATGGTTGTCTTTTCGATCCTGTTCGGGCTGAGCCTGTGCGCCGAGTTTATTGCATATGATAAGCCGATTTTGGTTCGTTATAACAACAGCTTCTACACTCCGATCTGGAACTTTTACCCCGAGACGGAATTTGGCGGCGATTTTCAAACCGAAGCAGTTTACCGCGACCCTGAAGTGGAATGTTTGATCGTTTCGGGCGGTTTGGATATTTGTTTTGATGATCCTGAAGGGGTGATCGAAGACAGCGCTGACGGTGTCGTTGACGGGGAGGCGATCACCAAAGGGTGGACGATCTGGCCGCTCATTCCATATTCTTTCAACACAGCGGTTGAGCGCCCCGGCGCGGCACCATTGCCGCCCAATGCGCAAAACTGGCTGGGGACCGATGGCACGAAACGCGACGTGCTCGCACGGGTCATTCACGGGTTCCGACTGTCAGTGTTCTTTACATTGATCGTGACTGGTGCCGCTACGGTGATCGGGGTGATTGCTGGGGCTGTACAGGGATTCTTTGGAGGTTTGACCGACTTAATTTTCCAACGGGTGATCGAAGTGTGGTCAGCTATTCCGGTCATCTACGTGATCATCATTATGTTTGCGATCTTAGGGCGCAGTTTCTGGCTGCTTGTCGGGCTGTTGGTGCTGTTCTCGTGGACCGGTTTGGTCGGCGTGGTACGGGCGGAATTCCTGCGGGCGCGCAACCTTGAATACGTGCGGGCTGCGCGTGCGCTTGGGGTTGGTAACGTGACGATCATGTTCCGTCATATGTTGCCAAACGCGATGGTGGCGACGCTCACGATGTTGCCGTTCATTATCACAGGCACGATTTCAACACTGGCGATCCTTGATTTTCTGGGCTTTGGCCTGCCGTCATCCGCCCCCTCCCTTGGTGAGCTGACGTTGCAAGCAAAACAAAACCTTCAGGCACCCTGGCTTGCCTTTACCGCCTTTGGGACCTTTGCTTTGATGCTGTCCTTGTTGGTGTTCATCTTTGAAGGCATCCGCGACGCCTTTGACCCGCGAAAGACTTTCCAATGAGCGCTCTCTTAGATGTGGAAAACCTGAACGTTGGCTTTCGCCAAGACGGGGCAGTGACCGCCGCCGTACGTGGTGTCAGTTTTACCGTGAACCGCGGTGAAGTCGTGGCATTGGTGGGGGAATCCGGCTCTGGTAAATCGGTATCGGCCCTTTCGACCGTTTCACTTTTGGGCGACAGCGCTGAGGTCAGCGGTTCGGTCAAATACGACGGCCAAGAATTGATCGGGGCTGATGAAAGACTGCTGCGCAAAGTACGGGGCAATGACATCAGTTTTATCTTTCAGGAACCGATGTCATCGCTCAACCCTTTGCACACCATTGAAAAGCAACTGACCGAAAGCATATCGCTGCACCAAGGTATCCTAGGTGCCCAAGCCCGCGCGCGCGTTTTAGAACTGCTGGAAAAAGTGGGCATCCGTGACGCGGAAAGCCGGCTTACCAGTTATCCGCATCAACTGTCTGGTGGGCAGCGGCAGCGTGTGATGATCGCGATGGCTTTGGCCAATAAGCCTGACATCTTGATTGCGGATGAGCCAACAACGGCGCTTGATGTTACGATTCAAGCCCAAATTCTGGATCTGTTGAAAGACCTGAAAGACGCCGAAGGCATGGGGCTTTTGTTTATCACCCATGACCTTGGCATTGTGCGCCGTATTGCGGACCGTGTTTTTGTAATGCAGCAGGGGGAGGTTGTGGAAAGCGGCCCGACGGCTGAATTGTTTGCCAACCCTCAGCATGATTATACCAAGAAGCTGCTCAGTGCCGAACCAAGCGGCGCGCCCGCACCTGTGGCGGACGACGCACCGGTGATGGTTGAGACTGACAAGCTCAAAATCTGGTTCCCGATCCAAGGGGGCTTTTTGCGTCGCACCATCGGCCACGTCAAAGCGGTGAACGCATCATCGTTGTCTGTACGGGCTGGGGAAACCTTGGGGATCGTTGGGGAAAGCGGATCGGGCAAGACGACCATGGCGCTTGCGATCATGCGTTTGATCGCATCAGAGGGCGGCATTCGTTATAACGGTCAAGACATTCGCAGTTCGAGCACAAAAGAGCTGCGTCACCTGCGCAAGGATATGCAGATTGTTTTTCAAGACCCGTTTGGTAGCCTGAGCCCACGCATGACCTGTGCGCAGATCATTTCTGAGGGCTTGTCGATCCACAATATCGACCCTGATCGCGACCCACGCGATTTGGTGGCTGAGGTTATGACCGAAACAGGGTTGGATCCAGCCACGATGGACCGCTACCCGCATGAGTTCTCTGGTGGACAGCGCCAACGGATTGCCATCGCGCGGGCGATGGTTTTGCGCCCCAAGCTGCTGGTGTTGGACGAGCCGACTTCGGCGCTTGATATGACGGTTCAGGTTCAAATTGTTGAACTGTTGCGGGATTTGCAGAAAAAATACGGGTTGGCGTATTTGTTCATCAGCCACGATCTCAAGGTCATTCGTGCAATGTCTCACAATGTGATTGTGATGAAGCAAGGCGATGTGGTTGAGCAGGGCACTGCGCAAGAATTGTTTGAAAATCCGCAAATGGAATACACCCGCTCTTTGCTTCAGGCGAGCGTTAATTGATCTAAAGGCGGTGTTCATGGCACCGCCTTTTCATTTTACCGAAGCTTCAAAACCGATGTGGCCCTTTTGACGAAGGGGCCTGTATGAGCCAGTGGCCCGAAGGCAACCAGCGTCGTCGCTCCAACGTTTTTTCTGGAGCGTTCTGTGTTGTTTTAACGTTTTGGCGGGATGCGGTCATGAAAGTTTTAGCGTAAATTTCTAACATCAAATTCTCCAATGTGTTCTGATTTGTGATTGATTATTGCGATTAATTAGGCAAACCTGCGAGTCATACGAATTTTCAATATGTAAGCTGGGATTACATTAATGTGGAGCGACCTGCCGCCATTGGCCGCTTTGCGGGCCTTTACAGCCTTTGCCCAAAACAAGAATCTTGTTGCGGCAGGGGAGGCGCTTGGCGTGAGCCATGCTGCGGTAAGTCAGCAATTACGCCTTCTGGAACAGCATCTTAACTTGCCGCTGGTTGATCGAAGTGGCCGTGCGTTGGCGCTGACACCTCAGGGTGAAACGCTAGCGAATGCGACGGTGATGGGGTTCGAAAAAATGGCGGCAGTATGCCGTGATTTAAAAGGTGTTGTTGCAGACAGGCCGTTGCATGTTACGACCTCTCCGACGTTCGCAGCATCATGGTTGATGCCAAACTTGCCGGATTTTCGTGCGCAAAACCCAGAGATTGATATCCTGATCGATCCTACACCTTCGTTGAAAGACCCCACTTTAGGGGGTGTTGATTTGGCTGTTCGGTATGGAAGCGGTCCTTGGGACGGGCTTGAGAATACACTTTGGATGCCGTCCGCTGTTGTGGTTGTTGGTTCCCCAACGCTGTTAAAGGGTTGTGAAAACCCGAGCCCCGAAGACATGCGCGCCCTGCCGTGGTTAGAGGAGTTGGGGCATACAGAAGGTAGTGATTGGCTGCGCAATCATGGCGTCCATAAGGAGATAACAGGCGGTAAGGTACAAGTTCCCGGCAATCTGCTGTTGCAAGGGGCGTTGGATGGTCAAGGGCTTGCGGTGACGGTGGATGTTTTCGTTTCGGCAGAGGTAGCCGCAGGTCGGCTTGTGGTCGTGTCGAAGCAATCGCGATCTGGCACAGGCTATCATTTGGTGACTTTGCCAGGGGTGCATCGGCCACCGTTGCGAAAATTCCTAGCTTGGTTAAAGCGCCGTCATCTTGCCAATTGAGCCTGCAAAAGCGGGGCGGTGCGCAGCTTGGCCACGACATTTTTATCAAAAAGCGTTTTGAGGCCGCGAGAATGCGCTTTGCAATGTGGCACGCGGCATGCCACCTGTTGTGAAATTAAAACGAGGGCCCAATCATGCGCGCGATGCCACTGTCTGTTTACCGCTATATTTTTAGGTATTCTAAAAAGAAACAGGTCGTTGTTATCTTGATGACCTTAGCCTTGCTGCCGTTGGCACCCATCCCGTTAGAGCTTCAGCGTCGCCTGTTGGACGATGCCGTGGCAAACAAAGATGTGGAGCTGTTGGTTTGGTTGGCTCTGCTTTATGTTGGCGCTTTGCTATTATCTGCGGGTATCAAGTTGGCCATGCGCATTCAACGCGAGCTGATTTCTGCACAGATCGTGCACAGCCTGCGCCGTTCCGTTTTTTATTGTATTTATACAATTATCCCGCCTTCAAAAATCAAAGCCAGCGCCGAGGGCAAAGATGTTGTGGATGAAGGTGCCGTTGTGTCCATGCTATCAAGCGAGGTGGAAAAACTTGGCGGGTTCGCAGGTTCTGCGATCTCGGGTCCATTGCTGCAAATTGGGACGCTGATTTCGGTTTTAGGCTACATGTTTTTCATCGAACCGTTGGTGGCGACGATTGCGCTTATCCTTTATTCGCCGCAGTTCATTGTTGTGCCGATCTTTCAGGCAAGAATGAACCGTTTGGCGGCCAAGAAGGCGCTAAAGGTGCGTGAGCTTGGCAACTTTATTGTCGATCAAGCTGAGGAAGAACTGCTAGAACAAGAACCGCCGCAAGCCTTTACCAACCTGACCGACACGATCCTGAAAATCCGAACCAAGTTTTTGATGACCAAAAACATAATGAAAACGATCAATAACCTTTTGATCGCGATGGGCCCATTTGGGGTGATCGCATATGGCGGATATTTGGCGATCCAAGGGGATGTCGAAGTGGGCGTGATCCTAGCCTTCGTTTCGGGCTTGGAGCGTTTGGGTGGTCCAATACGTGACCTGATCGGCAGCTATAGTTCGATCACAGATGCGCGGATGCGCTATGCGATTTTGCTAAGCAGCTTCCCGTCTCATGTAGATGCCGATGATCCAACGCCTATGCCAAAAGTGATGGGCAAAGACGTTGAATTGGAAATTTAGGGGCCGACCATAAAGCAGGTGACGTTGCGCGCCTGTAAGCGACGGCATGCAAGATCCGCGGTTTCGCGGGTCATACCCAAAAAGTTTGCGTCAAACCCTTGGCTATTGCGCACAACCTTGCGCAAGGATCCATCTAGCGTCGCCATCTCTGCTAGGGCGGTTTTTAACAAAACCCGCTCAGCTTTGTATCGGCTGGGATACCGGCCGATATTTACGCCCCAATGACGTCCGCCTGAGGTGGAAACCCGTGTGACGACCTCGGTTTTTGGAACCGTACGTGCGAGGACCAGATTTTCAGGTCTCGCGGCAGGGCGGGCTGAAACAGCGGCGACCTGTTGGATGTTCTCGATTTTTGGGGCAGGGGCTGCAGCAGGCGCGGCAGGTAGTTCTGCTTGGGCGGCTGCAAGAGCGCTGTTTATATCTGCAGGTAGAACGCTGGTATTTGTTTTAGGTGCTTCGACCAGTAAAAGCGGTGCAGCTTCGGCAGCTGGACGCGATTGCGGGCGCAGGCTCTTTTTCACAGCGACGTTCAGGCGGATGGTTTTCCCAGCGCCTTGAGAGGAGTTATCAGCCGTATAATTGGGTTTTGCAGGTATGCTCACGCGCGCATTTGAGGGCGCGCGACGGAAACCTAGATCAAGCAGCTCGGCAACTTTAGCGTTACGAGAAGCTGATGATTTTCCACCAAAAACCGTGGCGATGATACGTTCGTTGCCGCGCTCGGCAGAGGCCACCAGGTTTGAACCGGCAGCGCGGGTGTAACCGGTCTTGATCCCATCCGCTCCCTTATAAGAGGCAAGCAAACGGCGGTTTGTGTTGGCCACTTCACGGATGCCAGCATCTGTGGTGCGGCGGGAGAAGAGATTGTAGTACTGTGGGTAGTCGTACAAAACGTGACGCCCCAAAAGGGTCATGTCGTGTGCGGTAGACAAGTGCCCGTTTTCGGTCAGGCCGTGTGCGTTCTTGAAGGTCGTGCGTGACATGCCAAGGGCTTGCGCGGTGCGGGTCATCCGGCGGGCAAAGCGTGCCTCGGACCCAGAAAGCGCTTCACCAATCGCGGTTGCAGCGTCGTTGGCAGATTTTACAGCAGCCGCGCGGACCAGATAGCGAAAGGCAATCTTTTGACCTGTGACCAGACCCAATTCCGACGGGGGCTCGGCTGCCGCGTTTTTTGAGATTGTCACGATTGTATCAAGCGAAATCTCACCGTTCTCGATGGCTTCAAAGGCAAGATAAAGCGTCATCATTTTGGTAAGAGATGCTGGATGCAATCGGGTATTCGCGTTGCGTGAATGCAAAACCTCA
>JALZUL010000025.1 GCA_023301665.1 Ascidiaceihabitans sp. | reverse complement strand
GTACCATTTGATCAAACAGGTCTGACAGAGATTGGCCATGGGCCAAATCACCATTTTTCCAGATCACCTGTGTGCCGACAAATGCGGCGTATTCCAGTTCTGCGAGGCGGCGTGCTTGCTCGGATGGCATCTGGAACCGCTTTTCATAGAGCTGAGCCAGAAAGGTGATCCGTTCCATATCGACATCGCTCACGATTTTTGCCGCGCGCGTGTTGTGATGGGCGAAGTTGCGAATGCCGATATCAACCGCTTGATCCATCGTGGCGGCGATAACGCTAAGTCGCTCAGTTTCGAGCTTTTCCTTGGGCAGGGCCGCGATTGCCGCCAAGACATCTACGGTATTGATTTTACGCCAATGAAGCATCAGTGCATCAAAAAAGGCATCCTGATCTGCAAAATGATGATAGAACGATCCGATCGTTCGGTCAGCAGCTAGGCACAGGTCTTTTAAGCGCAGGGCATCGGCACCTTTTGTCGCGAGGCCTTGCAAGGCGAGGTTCAACCAATCTTCTCGGCGAAATGGTTTGCGTGCCATAATGTCATCTGCCTTTGACAAGGGTTCCTGGGAGAAAGATGTCGTCTAGATTGTCTTTCCCTTCCATAACATAGTATATGCTATGGAATCATACAATTGGGTTTCCTTATGTCTAAAACGATCCATTTGACACATCGCTATGATTTTCACACCGATTTGGTGTGGAACGTTGCAACTGATCTCGATCACCTTAAACGCGTGACGCAATCGCTTGTGACGTTTAGAAACCTACCCAGTGGGCAAATTTTTGAGGGTCAAGATTTGCACGTCGATGTCTCACTGTTTGGCAAAATGCCCTATCAACCCTACCGTATGACAGTGGTGGAATTTGACGGCGTGCAGCGGCGGTTCCAATCCAGCGAGATTGGGGCGGGGGTGAAATCATGGCTTCACACGCTACAGATCACAGCCGAAGGGGATGGCTGTCGCATTGACGAAACGATTGAGGTTGATGCGGGGAGTCTGACGCCGTTGTTCGCCGCTTGGGCAGCTTATATGTATCGCAAACGTCATGCGCTACGCCTTGCGATACTCAAGGAATTGAGCGAGCCCAATGCAAGCGATTGATCCTGCGCCTTAGTGGTTTGCGTGACACGATAGGTTTTGCAATCCATGGATTTGCTTCGAAATGGTTGGCATTGTGATCTGAAACAGCCAAGACGGTGAGTAAGAACAGATTTGAGTGTGAAGGAGTGAGCAATGGCACGTGGCGCAGGCGGAAGTGATGGCGGAACGGGTACGTTTTTGATCGGGCTGATCATGATGATTGGTGGCGGGTACTTGCTGCTCAACGGTATTGTGGTGCGGCCTAACTTCAACATAGGATCTCGGGTCTTTGGGTTCGGTGGCGTTGCCATCACCTCGGGGATGGTGCTGATCCCGTTTATGTTTGGTGTCGGTATGGTGTTTTATAACTCAAAGAATTGGCTGGGCTGGATTGTAGCGGGTGGTTCTGTGATCGCATTGATCTTTGGTGTGATCGCAAACATGACGCTGCAAATGGCGCGTATGAGCGCGTTTGATTTGATCGTGATCCTTGTTTTGCTCGTTGGCGGGCTTGGGTTGTTCTTGCGATCTTTGCGGCATTTTAACTAAGCTCACAGGTTCTTTTGCGCGCTGCGCCATTGGCTGGGTGTTTGGCCCATGACGCGCATGAATTCGCGATTAAAGTTAGATTTGCTTAGAAATCCTGCGTTCATTGAAACCTGTAGAATGCTTTGATCCGAAGAGGTTAGCAGGTGCGCTGCATCTTTTACGCGAAACTCATTCACGAATTGCGATACGCTCATTTTTTGGGTTCTGTTGATGGCGCGCGACACGCTGCGATCCGGTATGCCAAGACGACGGGCCAAACGGCGTAGGTTAAGCTCAGTATCGATGTGCAGGGCGTCTTGTTCAAAAAGCTGGATAAGGCGTGCAATGATCGCTTCATCTTCTTCTGAGACATCTGTGTGCTCTGGGGGGTGTTTCGGGTGTGGATCGACCCCTGCACCGGACTGGCCAAAGAGCGCAGCAATACCGACGGCAAAGATCGACCCTGTTTGAGCAAGGGTGATCCACAGTCCAATATTTTGGCCACCGGTTCTGATGAAATCGATGATGACAAACACATCCATAACGGCGGAACTCAAAAGGGCGGCACCCGTCAAAACCATAGCGCGCAGAGCGTTGTCGATCTGGCCGATTTTCACCAACGCCAAGGCATTATGTCCCAAGTATGCGTGGCGTAAGATCGCGCAGCCAAAGCCCAGATAAGTCAGAAGGATGATGAAATCCGCAGCATCAGGATACGTGAAAAGCGCGATTGCGTTTATCAGTACAATGCTTATGGAGCCAAGCGATTGTCGTGACAAAGGGCCTGCGAGCGATTGGTAAGCCAAGTAAGCGGTGATTGGCAAAAGTGGTGCCAGCAGAGCGATCCAAACGGCGGTTGCTTCAATCTCATATCCCCAGCGCACTCCCAACAGGAAAGACTGCAGCGCATAAAGAGCGACCAAAAGTGCAAACAATCGGGTGCTTGGATGTTCCATCTGCGCCTGGCGGAACATTTGGATCAAAATCAACACCAAACAAAAGGTCGCGAAAAACGAAATCGGGAAAAAGATCATTGGTCTCACCGGCAGGTCATCAATGGCGGTTTTATATCCTCGATCGCGATCTGCTGCGACCTAAAACGCGTTCGAGGACGCCAATCCGGCTTTGGGTTTGTAAATCGATAGGACCAACTCAATTGCTCAGGAGGGCTGTCCAATGTCGTTACAAAAGAAACTCAAACTCAAAAAAGTGGCTCAGTTTATGGCCCTGAGCTGTGTTGCTGCGGTCGGGGTTTGGTGGCTTAAGTACGCGACGGCCCCTGCGTATGATGGGCACGTTGGGATGACAAAAGGCGCAGCCTTTGCGCCGGTGCGTGGTGAAGATGTTGATTTTCATATCTGGTACCCTGCGTTGGCAGGGGGGCGTGCAATTTCCGTAGGGGGCAATGGTGTGTTCTTTGGCACGCCGGCAGGGCGCGGCGCACCGCATAAGGCGGGGGCTTTTCCGATGGTGCTGATTTCGCATGGGGCCGGAGGGAACGCAGGTCAATTCGGGTGGATTGCAAGTGCTTTGGCTGAGGCCGGTTTTGTTGTTGTTTTACCCAATCATCCAGGCACAACCAGTCGCAATGCATCGGCGCAAGCTGCTGTGCGGGTTTGGGAACGCCCAGCAGACATCACGGCTGTGATCGATCACATCACAAGTCACGCACAAGACTATCCCTACATCGATACAACGCGGATTGCGGCACTTGGTTTTTCGGCAGGCGGATACACTGCGATGGCATTGTCTGGTGCACGGGTCGATCCAAAGGCGTTGCAGGAGTTCTGCGATCACGGGGATCATGGCATGTCAGATTGTGCATTCTTGGCGCGTTGGGGGGTGGATCTACATGCTTTGGATTTAACCCCTGCACAGCAAGATCTGACAGATGAGCGCGTTACAACAAGTGTGATCATCGACCCTGGCATTGTGGAGACGCTCACGCCTGCGAGCTTGGCGCAGATCGATGTGCCGATGTTGTTAGTTAATCTTGGGGATGAGGGCACGGTTCCTGTTGGCGTTGATGCGCGTGGCGCGGCAGAGTTGATCCCCAACGTTCAATATCAACGGTTGGATGATGCCACGCACTTTAGTTTCTTGGCCCAGTGCAAACCCAAAGGCGCGAAAATCCTTCGGGATGAAGGGGAAGCTGATTTGTTATGTGATGATGCCGGTGGGCGTGGGCGCGGCGAAATTCATGCAGAGCTGAAAACGCTGATTGTCGCTTATCTCGAGCAGCAAATGGGGATGTGAGTGTGAACGCCAAAGGGAACAAGGCCGCCGAGGGGATCTTGGCGGCCTTGTGTGACATGG
>JALZUL010000024.1 GCA_023301665.1 Ascidiaceihabitans sp. | reverse complement strand
GATATGGTAGCACCTCGGCCTCAACTGCGGCGGCAAAATCAGCTTCAGGAACTGCCTTGGCTAACAACCCCAGTTCAACCGCTTCCTCAGCTCCAAATATACGCGACGACATAAAGACGCGGCGCGCTCTCCCCTCGCCCATTCTAGAAACGACATAAGGCCCGATTGTCGCCGGAATGATACCAAGACGGGTTTCCGTCAGCCCCATCTTCAGCGTGTCCACACCAATGGCCACATCACAGACAGCCGCCATGCCAACCCCGCCACCAAAGGCGTTGCCCTGCAGTGCGCCGATCATCGGCTTGGGCATTGTGTTTAACGCCTGTAACATGAACGCTAATTTAGCTGCTTCGCGGGCACGCGTTTCGGCGTCGGCCTTCATCTGTTCTTGCATCCAGCCAAGATCACCCCCCGCACAAAACGATTTGCCAGCGCCAGTCAGCACAACAACGCGCACACTGTCGTCTTGCCCAAGATCAGCCGCCGCCTGTGTCAGCTCTGCCAGCATCACAGCCGAGAGCGCATTGTGCTTTTCCTGACGGTTAAGGGTGAGCGTGGCCACACCACGATCGTCGGTGGCGATTTTGATCGTTTCAAACACTGAATTCTCCAAGCTTCTCTATTTCGTCAGCGGCGCAAAGAACGGGCCATCTCAGCCGCACGTTCGATGACATCAAGATCAAGGCCAGTCTCGTAGCCCAATCGCTCAAAATGCGCAGCAACACGTTCCGTCGCCACATTACCCGCAGCGCCCGGCGCGTAAGGGCAGCCCCCTAAGCCCCCCACTGCCGCATCAAAGATCCGAACGCCCAGCGCCAGTGATGCATCGATATTGTCGACCGCGCGCCCATTCGTGTCGTGGTAATGCCCCGCAAGGCGTGCCACAGGTACAACCTCACGCACGGCCATAAGCATGCGTGCGATGCTATCAGGCGTTCCCGCCCCAATCGTGTCGCCAAGCGAAATCTCGTAACACCCCATGGCAAACAGGCGCTCTGCAACACGCGCCACAGCGCTAGGTGCGGTCTCACCATCGTAGGGACAGGCCGCCACGCAAGACACGTAACCACGCACGGGTATATCAACAGCACGTGCCGCTTCGATCACGGGCGCAAAGCGATCCAAGGAGTCATCGATGCTCGCGTTGATATTCGCTTTTGAGAACCCTTCAGAAGCAGAGCCAAACACGGCGACCTCATCCGCGCCTGCAGCGACCGCATCTTCAAATCCTCGCATGTTTGGCGTTAATGCGGCGTAGCGCACACCCTTTGCACGCGTGATCCCCCGAAACACTTTATCGCTCCCGGCCATCTGCGGAACCCATTTGGGGCTCACAAAGCTTGCAACTTCTATCCGCGAGAAGCCCACCTGTGAAAGGCAGTCAACCAATGCAACTTTTTGCGCGACCGAGATGTCAGCTTTTTCATTTTGCAAACCGTCACGCGGCCCCATTTCGAAAATCTCTACTTGCCCGAGGCTGGTGCTCAAAGTGTGATCTAACATGGTTCTCTCCCTTATGTTTCCCAAGTAGCGTAGAACGCACGCTGATACAGCCGGTCCTCATCCAAAGGTAAACTGGCTTGAAACGCTGGACGCTCACTGATCCGCGTGAACCATGCAAAGGTTTTGGGGAACGCGTCTAACGTTGCAAAATGACGCGCCATATAGACGGCTTGGCCCACAGAAATATCAGCAGCACTAAAACCTGACGCCAGTAGATAGTGCGCCCTTGCCCCTTGATCGGTCAACTCTTCAAATCGGGCCTCAAGAGCCGCGTAGCATTTGGTGAGCCTTGCAGCTTCCAACTTCATCACAATCGGGCTGCGCATACTATCATCATAAAGCGCGACATGTTGCTGGGTCAAAGCCGCGCTGTGCTGACTTATCGTTTCTGAGAAATGCACCCAGACCAGCCAATCCGCACGCTCAGTGTGCCCTGCTCTGCGGCCCAGCGCATCAGGGCTATAGACCTCACACAGCACCTCAGTAATCGCACCCGTTTCAAACAGGCGACGTCCCTCTATCTCAAGTGCGGGAACACGACCCGCAAACGACTGCTTCAGGAAGTCAGGGGCTCTTAAGTTCTTCCCAAAGGCATGCGTGACCACCTCGAATTCCACCCCAAGCTCATTCAGCAACCACAAGGATCGCATCGAACGGGTTTGCGGGCAGTGATGCAGGGTGATCTTAGCCATCTGACATTCAGCCCTCTTTTTCCTCTAGGCGGATCAACGCGGCACCCGCATCGACTTGATCGCCTTCACTGACCAAGACCTCAGCGATAACCCCATCCCTTGCCGCAAGTAACGCATGCTCCATTTTCATCGCTTCGAGCACCGCAAGCCGATCGCCCGTTTGCACCTTTTGACCGGCCGATGCGCTCACAAGCTTTACCAGTCCGGGCATTGGGGCCTCCACAACATTGCCATCGCCCCCAGCACTTGTGTCACGTTGCAACGGGTCAATGATGTCGAATGCTATACCGTAGTGATCAAATACGGTTACGTGCTCAGCGGTCTTAGCCACAAACGGCGCAGGTGCGCCGTCCAAAGACCAGCGACCAGAAACCCGTTTCGCGGTTACTTTAGCTTTCTCAACATACCAAACCTGCGTATTTGGGTCAGAAACCTCGACCTGAACGGTTAGCTCTTCGCCTCCATGCGCCAGTGTAACAGATTGGCGTAACGGCCCCCATAGATTGAAGCCCACCTCATCCTTGGGATCATCCAAATCAAATGCCGCCATCCCAGCGCGCGCCCAATGGGCCGGCGTAAGCGGCGTTGTGGCTGTAAGCACACCTGTGTCACGCGCAATAAGCCCTGTATCAACATCACCTGCCGCGAAACCGCTATGCGCAGCCAGCGCCCCTAAGAAGCTAAGGTTCGTCACCGTCCCCGCAACCTGCGTATCCCGCAAAGCCGCCGAGAGTTTCGCCAGCGCCACATCGCGTGTGGGGCCATGAACGATCACCTTGGCGATCATCGGGTCATAAAACGGGCTGATTGTATCACCAGCACGCACGCCACTGTCCGCGCGCGCACCTTTGGGGAATTGCAAATGCGTCAACGTGCCCGTGGCTGGCAGAAACCCCTTTGGCACGTCTTCAGCGTAAAGGCGGGCCTCAAAAGCGTGGCCATTGATCGACAGCTCATCTTGCGCAACCGGCAGCCCCTCACCCGCTGCCACACGCAATTGCCATGCCACAAGGTCGACACCAGTGATCATCTCAGTCACAGGATGTTCGACCTGAAGGCGTGTGTTCATTTCCATAAAAAAGAAGCCATCAGTTCTTAACCCACCGGATCCGTCGACAATGAATTCAACTGTACCCGCACCTTTGTAACCAATCGCCTCAGCCGCCAAGACCGCTGCCTGCCCCATAGCGTCACGCATATCTTGGGTCATATCGGGGGCTGGCGCTTCTTCGATCACCTTTTGATGGCGCCTCTGAAGCGAACAATCACGCTCAAAAAGATGGACCGCCTTTTCCCCATCACCAAACACCTGCACTTCAATATGGCGCGGTTTGCTGACGAATTTCTCTACCAAGACATCTGCATTACCAAAGGCGTTCAAAGCCTCGGAGCGAGCAGACGCCAACGCCTCATCAAACCCACCAGCGG
Organism: Ascidiaceihabitans sp.; assembly: GCA_023301665.1. GTDB lineage: Bacteria > Pseudomonadota > Alphaproteobacteria > Rhodobacterales > Rhodobacteraceae > Ascidiaceihabitans. The sequence continues at coordinate 2,303 of JALZUL010000024.1, read as the reverse complement.
CCTCAACCAACCGCATCCCCTTGCCACCACCGCCAGCCACGGCCTTGATCAACACCGGATAGCCAATCTTGCCAGCCTCATCCGCGAGCAAAGCATCATCCTGATCTGCACCATGATAACCGGGGACCACTGGAACACCCGCGTCAATCATCAGGGCCTTCGCCGCATCCTTTAACCCCATCGCGCGGATCGCATCAGCCGAGGGTCCAATAAACACCAACCCTGCCGCCTCAACCGCATCCACAAATTCAGGGTTCTCAGACAGAAAACCGTATCCCGGATGGATCGCCTGCGCGCCCGTATCCAAAGCGGCTTGAATGATCACTTCCCCACGCAAGTAGCTCTCGGCAGGGGCGTTGCCACCGATGTGAACGGCCAAATCAGCCATTTGAACGTGCTTGGATGTGGCATCAACATCCGAGTGCACCGCAACACAAGACACTCCCATCGATTGAGCCGTCTCAATCACGCGGCATGCGATCTCTCCTCGATTGGCAATGAGGATACGATCAAACATCATTTGTCTTGTATCCCACGTACCGGAAACGCCTCAACGACCTGCTCGGCCTGCTTCACCATCGCCTCAACCTCTGCGCGGCTCACAATCGCGGCGGCATCATAAATGTCCTCGTCGTCCTCCGCGTTCGGGGTCAGCTCGACCTCAAGCGTAAACACATCCGGCCCATCGCCGCGCGCAATACGCAGATCAACCTGCGGCTCAAGACTTACCAAATACGCCTGACGCCCCTGACCCGCCAACAGATCATTCATCTCATCCATGAAATCAAAGATATCGGTGGTCATCAAACACGGCGACTGAAACGCCACATCCCCCTCATCGGTCGGACACTTCACACCAACATTCAGCCAATTGGCCTCATAAAAGTCCTTAGACACATCATCCGCATAGCTTTTTACACTGAGGGTCAATGGACCCATATTTAAATCAGTCCCCGTCTTTAAATCAGTCACTGTCCAAAATCCTCTACAATTTCAAAACGCTCAAACATCATATCGACATTCGGCGCAAAACGACCCGAACGGGTCAAATACGCTTCATAGCCCAATCGCCAATGGGCCAAATCACGAAACTCGCCCTGCAGGGCTACGCGTTTCTCATCCATTTGATCAAAGGCAATTCGCTCTACCGACAAAGTCCGCGTGGCAAGCGCCGGCCGCCCCGCCCAATCCAAAGCAATGTCCACACGACCAACAACCGGCAAATCCTCGGTGCCATCGACGTAGATCGCCCAAGCATCACAAGTGCCGGTCTTCACACCCGACCGCATCAACGCCGATATCTCAGCATTCAACGCCTCGCTATCCCCAACCGGATGGGGAAATGCCCCTGGATACGTCGCAAGTACCTGTTCCAAAGTCATCACGAAAATCCCCCGTTCATCTTGCCAAAAAACTTCGGGTGAGGCGCACCGCGCCGAGGGCAGAGCCCTCAACCAACACCATCACATCCGAAACACGCCAAAACGTGTCTCCTCAATCTCAGCATTCAACGACGCCGACAGGCTCAACGCCAAGACATCGCGGCTTTTGCGCGGATCAATCACCCCGTCATCCCACAAACGGGCCGAGGCGTACAAAGGATGCGACTGCTCCTCAAACATATCAATCGTGGGCTGTTTAAACGCGGCTTCTTCTTCAACAGACCACGCCTCCCCCTTTCGCTCCATGCCATCCCCCTTCACCGTGGCCAAAACGCCAGCCGCTTGCGCACCACCCATCACGCCGATGCGCGAGTTGGGCCAACTCCACATGAAACGAGGGCTATACGCCCGCCCCGACATCCCATAATTCCCAGCGCCAAACGAGCCACCCACAACCATGGTAATCTTAGGCACGGCGGTGGTCGCCACAGCCGTCACCATCTTGGCCCCGTGCCGCGCAATCCCCTCATTCTCGTACTTACGCCCCACCATAAACCCAGTGATATTCTGCAAGAACACCAACGGGATTTTACGTTGTGAGCATAGCTCCACAAAATGTGCGCCCTTCTGCGCGGCCTCGGAAAACAACACACCGTTGTTGGCAATAATCCCAATCGGACAGCCCTTCAGATGGGCAAACCCCGTCACCAACGTCTCGCCAAAGCGCGGCTTGAACTCATCAAAGCGCGATCCATCGACAATCCGCATAATCACCTCACGAATGTCATAAGGCTGGCGGGTATCGGCAGGCACAATCCCCAACAACTCCGCCGGATCATAAAGCGGCTCATCATATGACGCCGCCATCTGGCTGCGTATCGTGGCATTCACGCCACCCGTGTCCCAATTCAACGACGCAAC
>JALZUL010000023.1 GCA_023301665.1 Ascidiaceihabitans sp. | reverse complement strand
AAAAAAAAAAAAAAAAGAGCAAAACAGAGGAAGCTGGCGGTGATTTCACAGAAGGGAAGAAAGATGAGACAGACAACAGATCTGTCAGACCGCCGGTCGCTGCATCTGTCGCCGCTTCTGTAGTGGCGTCTGCTGCAGCGTCCGCTGCTGTATCCGCTACAGTTTCCGTAACAGTTTCAGTAGCAGTGTCGGTTGCAGTTTCAGTGACCGCTTCAACAGCATCTGCAGCTGTATCGGCTACTGTGTCTGTTGCGGTTTCAGTGACCGCTTCAACAGCGTCTGCAGCTGTATCGGCTACAGTATCTGTTGCAGTTTCAGTTACCGCTTCAACAGCGTCTGAAGCTGTATCAACTACAGTGTCCGTTGCGGTTTCAGTTACTGCTTCAACAGCATCAGTTGCCGCATCAGTCGCAGCGTCTGTTGCCGCTTCAGCTGTATCTGCTACTGTGTCTGTTACCGCTTCAACTGCGTCGCCTGCAGCTTCTGTTGCATCTGCTGCCGTGTCAGCAGCCGCTTCAGCTGCATCTGCTGCTGTGTCTGTTACCGCTTCAACCGCATCGGTTGCAGCTTCTGTTGCATCTGCCGCTGTATCAGCAGCCGCTTCAGCTGCATCTGCCGCTGTGTCTGCTACCGCGTCAACTGCATCGCCAGCCGCTTCTGTTGCATCTGCCGCTGTATCAGCAACCGCTTCAGCTGCATCCGCTGCTGTGTCCGCTACCGCTTCAGCTGCATCACCAGCCGCTTCAACAGCATCAGATACCGCGCCTTCAGTCGTTTCGACTGCTGCGCCAACTGCGTCTGACGCCGCTTCCAGTGCTGCCGGAGCATTCACTGCTTCTGCCGCATCATTTACCAAATCCTTCGGGCTTGATCCCGAATAAAGCATATAAGCACCGCCGCCGATAATGGCAGCTACAGCAATCCACGCTAGGTTTTTCATAGTCTTTTCCCCTAAGTTATCCGCACAGGATTTCACTCTGCACCTTGTGAGATGTCAAATGATGGGCAAAAAGGAAAGGTGCAAGGGGAAAAACGCATGCTTTGAGCGCAGTATAGCCGATATTGCGCCTTGCAGTGATGCGCGCGCGTGTTTACTTTGCCCACGCAGAAACATGTAATTACCAAAGGACGAATCTCATCGCTCGCAGACCTCACAACGCGCCGCCACAACGTGACACTGGCCCGCGCATCAACGACAAAATCCGTAATCCTGAAATCCGCCTCATTGGCGCGGACGGCGAAAATGTCGGTGTTGTAACACCTAGCCGCGCAATGGTCATGGCAGACGAAGCCGGTCTTGATCTGGTAGAGATCTCACCGAACGCCAATCCCCCTGTTTGCAAAATCATGGATTTCGGCAAGTTCAAATACGAGACTCAAAAGCGCGAGTCCGAGGCCCGCAAGAAGCAAAAGATCATTGAGATCAAGGAAGTTAAATTCCGTCCTAACACTGACACCAACGATTATGCTGTCAAAATGCGCAATGTCTTCAAGTTCCTTGAAAACGGCGACAAAGTTAAGGTCACACTTCGCTTTCGCGGCCGTGAGATGGCGCACCTTAACCTAGGGCGCGAATTGCTAGAACGTGTTGCCGAAGACACCAAAGAACACGGCAAGGTCGAGAACTTCCCGAAAATGGAAGGCCGCCAAATGGTCATGTTGATTGGTCAATTGCCATCAAAAGGCTAATCGTCTTTTCAAACTGATTTTTGGGGCCGCACAATCAATTTGTGCGGCCCTTTGTTTTTCAAAATGCCAGAGGATTTCTTATGTCTCATTTTGCCACCTACCCTAGCCTCAAAGGCGCGTCAGTTCTTGTGACGGGTGGTGCCTCTGGTATCGGTCGTATTACGGTCGAGGCCTTTGCCGCCCAAGGTGCAAAAGTCGCATTTTTAGACCGAGACGCAAAAAACGCAGCCATCGTGAGCGAAGCAACCGGCGCAGCTCACGCGCTTTGCGATTTGCGTGATATCCCCCAAATGCAAGCGGCTGTTGCAACACTCCAAGATCAAGTCGGGCCATTCAGCGTGCTCGCCAACAACGCCGCACGTGATGATCGCCATGATTGGAAAGACGTCACCCCCGAATATTGGGACGAACGCATGAACACCAACCTGCGTCACATGTTCTTTGCCATTCAGGCTGTAGCACCGGGCATGATCAAAGCTGGCGGGGGCTCTATCATCAACCTCGGATCAAATTCATGGTGGGAGGCCGGCGGCGGCTTTCCTGCCTATGCGACGGCCAAGGCAGCGGTGCACGGCCTCACCCGCACGATGGCGCGTGATTTGGGTGATCATCGCATTCGGGTCAACACTGTCGTACCTGGATGGATCATGACAGATCGCCAGAAAGAGCTGTGGGCCACCCCAGAAGCCCTAGAGGCGCATGCAGCGCGTCAATGCCTGCCAGACTTGATCGATCCGGTCTATGTGGCACGTATGGTGGTTTTCCTTGCCTCCGATGACGCTGCCATGTGCACCGCAAGCAATTTCATGGTCGAGGCAGGATCGATCTAAAATCCTTATCGCTTAGGCGATCTCACGGGCACCTTTCCACCATTTGGCTGTGTCGACGAAATCAAACGCCAATGAAATCACATCAACGATAAGCAGCGCGCCAAACACCAGTGTTGCGCCACTGCTCAGCTCTTGCGTTGCAAGAACCCACACCAGCAGGATCACAAGCGGCGTCCATACAACGACATGAGGTATCGACATCATCCGTGACACCCCGCGCTCCTTGGCCATGATGAACATATTGGGCAGCATGCCACCAATCGCCAAAACAGAGATCAAGATACCGTAGGGCTCAGCCCAGAATAAGAGTGGGGCAACGTTGATAGGCACAAGGATCACAACAATCCAAATCAGCACCCATCGGGGAATGCGCATAAAACTACGCCAAATATCGAGTATCATAAAAAGGCCCCACCTAACTTGGAATTTCTCCCAATTTAGTGAGGCCCTTTCATCGCTTGGTCAAGGCACCTGCCCTGACAGATCAGTGAGCTTACGCTGCGGCAGCAACCGCTCGCTTGGCAATCACACCGCATAGATGCGCGCGATAGGTTTTTGAGCCATGCAAATCGCCAATCATAGTGTCAGCTGGCAACGTCAAACCATCCAAAGCATCTGCCGAGAAATTGGCAGACAATGCCGCCTCAGCCTCAGCCCATCGGAACACGCCATCTTCTGAAGCACCCGTGATCGCCACGCGCACACCGTCGGCAAATTTTGCCACCATGACGCCCACAAGCGCAAAGCGCGACGCAGGTTGTACAAACTTCTCATAATGCGCAGCCTCTGGCACAGGGAAACGCACCTCAGTGATGATTTCACCCTCGTCCAATGCTGTATCAAACATTCCTTGGAAATAATCATCTGCCGCGATTTCACGATTATTGGTCACAATCGTCGCACCAGATGCCATAGCGGCTGCTGGATAACATGCTGACGGATCATTGTTCGCCAGTGATCCGCCAATCGTGCCCCGGTTGCGCACAGCCGGATCACCAATGTGGCTCGCCAATGCTGCCAACGCTGGATAAGCACCCGCACCTGAGGCAACCGCACCGTGGGTCGTGGCACCACCAATGCACAAAGCACCATCATCACCCCTGCAAATACCCTGCATCTCAGGAATGCCTGACAAGCTCACCAAAGTCGTTGGTGACGCCAAACGTTGCTTAAGCGTTGGGATCAACGTCTGCCCACCGCCCAAAGCCTGCGCCTCATCACCGCCCAATGCGGCAACTGCATCCGCAATGTTTGAGGGTTTTTCGAATTCAAAATTATACATCGTCTTGTCCTTTCACTGGCACGATCAAATCCCTTTCATCTTGCCAAATAAACTTCGGGGGTCTGGGGGCAGCGCCCCCAAACAACCTATCAATCAAGCGTTGTTGATCGCGTTCCAAACACGGTCTGGCGTCAGCGGCATATCGATATGCGCCACTTTCTTACCACCCGAATGCAACGCATCAATCACCGCATTCACCACAGACGGCGGCGATCCAATCGCGCCCGCTTCACCGCAGCCCTTCACACCCAATGGATTGTGCGTACATGGCGTTTGGCAAGAGTGATCAACCGAATAGAACGGCAAATCATCAGCGCGCGGCATCGCGTAGTCCATATAAGAGCCTGTCAAAAGCTGACCGCTCTCTTCGTCATATGAACATCCCTCAAGCAGGGCTTGGCCGACACCTTGGGCGATCCCGCCGTGCACCTGACCAGATACGATCATCGGATTGATCACATTGCCAAAGTCATCGGCCGCAGCAAAGCGTTCAATCGTGACTTTTCCTGTTTCAGGTTCCACTTCAACTTCACAGGCATAAGCCCCTGCAGGGTATGTGAAATTTGACGGATCGTAAAAGGCTGTCTCTTCAAGACCCGGCTCAATATCTTCCAGCGGAAAGTTATGTGGAACATAAGCCGAAAGCGTCACATCGCCCCAAGCCACCGACTTGTCTGTACCCGCAACACTGAACATTCCGTCTTTCAACTCGATGTCCGTATCAGAGGCTTCCAACAAGTGGGCCGCTATCTTCTTAGCCTTAGCAATGATCTTTTCCGTGGCGCGCACCATCGCAGATCCGCACACCGCCAATGAACGCGATCCATATGTCCCCATCCCAAATGGGATTTTGGACGTATCGCCATGCACAATGTCGATCAGGCTTTCGTCAATGCCAATCATCTCAGCAACGACCTGCGGAAACGCCGTTTCATGGCCCTGCCCGTGACTGTGCGCCCCGACCATCACCGAAATCGAACCTGTCGCGTTCACACGCACAGTCGCCGCATCATAAAGACCAGCACGCGCCCCCAACTGACCAACAAGGTTTGACGGCGCAATACCGCAGGCCTCGATGTAGTTGTTGATCCCAAGACCACGCCATTTGCCATTGGCCTCTGATGTTTTGCGACGCGCTTCAAAGCCTGCAAAATCCGCGATCTGAGTGAGCTTATCCATGGTCGCGTGATAATCGCCCGTGTCATATTCCACAGCAACCGGAGTAGCATAGGGGAATTCGGTTACATAGTTCTGACGACGCAACGCCACTGGATCGACACCCAATTCACGTGCAGCCATATCGATGACCCGCTCGATTTGATAGGTCGCTTCAGGCCGCCCAGCGCCGCGATATGCATCAACAGGCACCGTATTGGTGAACATGGCTTTGACGTTCACATAGATCAGCGGCGTTTTATAGTTCCCCGCCATCAATGTGCCGTGCAGCCACGTTGGAACCGATGATGCAAACGTAGACAGGTAAGCGCCCATGTTTGCCAAAGTGTCCGTGCGCAAAGCGGTAAAGTTGTTGTCTTTGTCCAAAGCGAGCTGAATGGTTGTGACGTGATCACGGCCATGCGCATCCGACATGAACGCCTCTGAGCGCGATGAGGTCCACTTGACCGGGCGATTACAGGCCTTGGCTGCAAAGGTACAAAACGCTTCTTCCTGATAGTGGAAGATTTTAGTACCAAAACCACCACCCACGTCAGGGGCAACAACGCGCAGCTTATGTTCAGGAATGCCCAGAACAAAGGCCCCCATCAACAAGCGGATGACGTGCGGGTTTTGTGATGTTGTGTGCAGGGTGTGCTGCTCATCACTGCGGTTATATTCACCAATAGCCACGCGTGGCTCCATCGGGTTGGCCACAAGACGGTTATTGACCAGCTCTAAGGTGGTGACGTGGTGCGCATTCTTGAATGCTTCGTCGACCGCTCCCTTGTTTTCCTCGACAAAGCCCCAGTCGTAGCAAAGGTTTGATGTCAGATCATCATGGACCTTGGTTGCGCCGTCTTTAAAGGCCTCTTTCATGTTGATGACGGCAGGTAGCTCATCAATATCAACATCCACCGCCTCAGCCGCGTCACGCGCTTGCTCAAGGCTGTCGGCGACGATCGCGGCAATTGGCTCACCTACGTGGCGCACTTTGCCATGGGCCAGCACAGGGTGCTTTGGCTCTTGCATCGGTTTGCCGTGCTTGTCGGTGACTTCCCAACCACATGGGATACCCCCAACAGCTTCAAAATCAGCGCCTGTGAAAATCTGTACAACGCCAGGCATCGCCGAAGCGGCTGCTGTGTCTACTGATTTCAGGGTGCCGTGTGCGACGTCAGAGCGCAGGAAATAGACATAAGCCTGTCCGCGTACATTGATGTCGTCTGTATAATTGCCGTTTCCTGTGAGGAACCGTATGTCTTCGCGCCGCTTACTGCTGGCGCCAATACCGCCTGTTTTAATATCGCCGTCTTTTGGCATGGTCATCGCTCCCTATTGCGTGTGGATCAGATCCAACGTCCGCTTTGGTTTTGCTAAAGGCAGTCTATCCGCCTTCCATGATCTTGCAATTGTAAGCTCACGGGTCTCCCCTCCCGCGAGGTTACAAATCAGTCAGCTGCCAATGCAGCAACATCCTGACCGGATGCGGCGTAGATCGCCTTAATGATGTTGTGGTATCCAGTGCAGCGACAAATGTTACCCTCTAGGTGGCTACGAATGTCTTGCTCTGATGGCTTTGGGTTTTCTTTCAACAAAGCCGCCGTTGTCATCACCATACCAGGGGTACAAAAGCCACATTGCAAACCGTGATGATCTTGAAACGCTTGTTGGATGGTATTCAACGTCCCGTCAGCTGCCGCCTGTCCTTCAATCGTTGCGACCTCAGCCCCCTCAGCTTCAGCAGCCAGCATCGTACAGGATTTTACCGCCACACCGTCTACATGCACGACGCAAGCACCGCATTGGCTGGTGTCACATCCTACGTGCGTTCCGGTTAAATACAGCGTCTCGCGCAGAAACGAGGACAATAGCGTACGTCCCTCGACCTCTCCAGACGCAGCTTTGCCGTTCACGGTCATATTGACCTGTGCCATAACTCTCTCCCTATTTTTCATTCTTGTTGAGAGGGAGTTAAGCATGGCAAAGCGTACTTGAGAACAAAAAACTTCACTTCATGCCAAAGTCGCCACGTCACGACTTTGGCATGATGATCAATTCAGGTGGTATCGGCACGTAATCGAGGACGGGTCGGGATTTCCTTTAACAGCCCGCCAACCCCCATTGCCGCTATATCCGCTTGGCTCAGTGAAATACCACAAATCAACCGCTCTAATACCCAGTCAGCGCCATTTAACGCAGGTGAACGTGCGCATCCCGGCAAGCCAATGATCGGCTTGCTGCCCAATTCGCCAAAAAACAACAAATTCCCCGGATCAACAGGCATGCCAAAACCGGTAACCTGCCCTCCTGCTTGACGCAAAGCTTGTGGCCCTACGTCTAACGGATCTGACGTGGCCGAGGCCGTTAGCAAAAAAACCATCGCGCCTTGTGCCTGAGACAGCGCCTGTGTGATCGCCCCCTCTTGGTGCGCCACCAATATACGCGGTGACAGGACAACTCCAAAACGCTCCAATCGCGCGCGCATAGCCTCGCGCCCTTTGCGTGATGGCTCTTGCCCGCCCACGTATGTCTCAATCAACGTCGCCGTTTTATAGTGCGGACCTGCCACACGAAGCGCACCGACACCTGCTTTTTGTGCCTGCAGCAAAAACTGCTCAGGAACCGCATATGAAATGATCTTTATGGTCGCGACCATGCTTTGGGCGTCCGTACGGTGGTATTGGGGAACTGTGGCAATCGTGATCATCGGGTTCACAGCATTGATGGCCAGTATTGCGGCCTCATCAATAACCACCACGCCTGCGTATTGCGCATACAAGTTAACGCGTCCTGCACCGGCTTTTGACATCCTCAGGCCTAAAGCATCCGCATCTTGGGCAACGGCCTCAGCCAAACCAGCCGCTGCAGCATTTTCTTCGACATCCCCAATCTCATAGCGCGCGACAACCACTTCAGCCTGTCCCGTCCCTACAAGATCAGCCGTATGTCCTGCCGTTAGCTTGGTCCCTTTGGCGATCCGGTAGATTTCCCCCGTCTGAACAGAGGTCGCCCTTAAGGAGTGCGCCAAGACCGCGCCAACCGCGTCAAATGTGGGAACCGTGCCAAACTTCACTTAGACTGCCGCAACGTTTGAACTATTTCCGATAGGATCGACACCGCAATTTCTTGCGGGCTTGCCGCCCCTATATCCAATCCAATCGGGCCATGAATGCGCGCGATCTGTTCCTTATCAAAGCCAGCCTCTTCCAACCGCTCGATCCGTTTGGCGTGGGTTCGGGTAGACCCAAGCGCACCAATGTAAAATGACTGCGACCGCAGCCCCAAAAACAGCGCCGGATCATCAAGCTTGGGATCATGGGTCAACAACACAAGGGCCGTGCGTACATCCAGACCATAAGACTCTAAGGCCACGTCTGGCCAATCCTCCAAAATCACCTCACCGGGAAAGCGCGTTTGCGAGCCAAAGGCACCCCGCGGATCGATCACCACAGGATCAAACCCCGCAATCCGCGCCATGGGCATTAAGGCTTGCGCGATATGTACGGCCCCTACAATCGCAAGACGCAGCGGCGGGTTGTGAATGGCCACAAAGGTCTGCCCATCTTCTTCAAAGCCTGAGCGATCCTTCAAAAAACGCTCTGCATAGCCACTGCGCGTCAGATCGCGCTGTCGGGTTTTGATATTAACCACATAAGCCACACCGTTGCGGGTGGCGCGGGCCTCTACCAAATCTGCCAGCATCGCTTCGGGCAACGCCGTGCCGATCGGCTCGACATAGACTTTTATCGTTCCGCCACAGGCCAACCCTACGGCAAAAGCGTCGCCATCACTCACGCCGTATTCCAAGACGCAAGGCTTACCTGTTTTTAGTGCCTCCATCGCCTCAACGACAACGGCCCCCTCAACGCATCCCCCCGAGACCGATCCCTGCATCTCACCATCACCAGCAATCGCAAGCTGCGCACCAACACGTCGCGGCGCGCTGCCCCATGTTTGAATCACCGTAGCCAACGCAGCACCTCGTCCCTCTCGGTGCCATTTTAACGCCTGCTCAGGTGCGTTTTCGAACGTTTCCATCTCAACCTCCCCACTTCGCGTTGACTTAAATTGCATCAACCTTAGCCCCAGTATTCACCACACAATCAAACAATGACCAGTGCCTTTTGTGCACGAACCTTCAAAAGACGCGCCAAATTCAGTATGGAATGCAGGCAAAGCCTGCGCCTTTGGATCACTTTGTTGCCCCACATCCGCGCCGGTGCTTGCGCTCACCTGAAAGCCCGCCTAAATCTCTAAGGCAAATGTACCCCACTCCGGAGCGCGCCCATATGCCCATGCAGGCCAAAGACATCGAAGACTTGATCCGCGAAACCTTTCCAAACGCGTCAATCACCATCACCGATCTTGCCGGCGACGGAAATCACTACGCTGCCGAAGTGATCGATGAAAGCTTCAAAGGCAAAAACCGCGTACAACAGCAACGCGCCGTTTATGCCTCACTCAAAGGGAAAATGGATGGGGCGCACGGCGAATTGCACGCCCTTGCTCTTACAACAAAAGCCCCTACCTAATTCACATGAACCTGTGGCCCTTTCGAGTAGACAGGTGCCAACAGATACCGACCCAAAGGATATTCCGATGACCGATACCACAACACAGATCCAAACCGAAATCTCTGAGAACAACGTTGTTTTGTTCATGAAGGGCACCAAAGAGATGCCACAATGCGGCTTTTCAAGCAAAGTTGCAGGCGTCTTGAACTATATGGGCGTTGAATTTTCTGACGTGAACGTATTGGCAGATGAAGCCATCCGCCAAGGCATCAAAGATTTCTCTGATTGGCCAACTGTTCCACAGCTTTATGTCAAAGGTGAATTCGTTGGCGGCTGTGACATCATCACCGAAATGACGCTGTCTGGTGAGCTCGACACATTGCTCGAAGAAAATGGCGTTGGCTTTGACAAAGAAGCGGCTGACAAAATCCGCGAAGCGAACAGCTAATTCACAAAAAAGGCGCGCGGGTTGCGCGCCAATTTTGTATGCGATTTGGGCCGTTGGTGTTAACCAGCGGCCTTTTCTTCGACAGCGGCTGCCAAAGACTCGGCCCGTGCTGCCAACTCAGCCAACGTATCTGTTACGCTTGCTGGGATAACAGGGACTTCAACGCGTTCAGGCTCGGGCGCTGCAACGTTGCGCAGGCCTTCAAGCTCGGCGTTGCGCTCATTCAACTGGCCTTCAACCTGCTTTACCCTGTCCTCGAAGCTCGCTGTTTTATCGGCCAACATTAAGCCCGCCATCAGCAACATGCGCGCTTCTGGCATACGCCCAACTTGATCGGACAAAACCTGTGCTTCGTCGTCTAGCATCTTTGCCGCAGATTGAAGGTAGTGCTCTTCGCCCTCTTGGCAGGCCACCTCGAACGCGCGACCACCAATGGTAATTGTGATTTCTGGCATCAGATGGCTCCTTCTGCGTCAGCGATCAACGGCTCTAAGGCCTCGATAATCGCTGTGGTTTCGGCCACGTCGGCTGAACGTGATGCGCGCAGCGCCTCTAGCTCAGCCATCATGGCTTTATTGATCAAATGGGGTTCTGCAACACCCGCTTCGTTGGCTTCGCGCAAGGCTTGAACAGAAGCCATTAACCCATCGTTGGTTTTACGCACTCTTTGGATCTCAAGGTCCAGATCTGCCATACGTGTCGTTGCACTTGCTGCAGCGGCTTTCACTTCGGCCAGTTCATCATCTTGCCGTTGCTTTAAAACGCGCACCCGCTCGCTCAATTGCGCATTCGCTAGCTTTTCATCTTCTAACGCTTGCTCAAGTGCTGCGGTGTCTGCGCCAGTGTTGGTCCCCAATTGTTCCAGCCCACCGGCCATACGGTCCATTGCCGCTGTAATCCGTCGTTGGAGTTCGTCTAAATCGCTCATGCGCTGCCCTTTGTCTTTTGGTCCGCTATTTCTTTGTCCACGCACATCGCATTGATCAAAGCGCTGTTCCATATATGGATCACCATTCGAATCGCTACAACCGCAGGGTTTTTATAACTTTACCCAATACGTAAAAAAAATGCGCCCCCCCTTTATGATCAGCCACTTGCGGCCTTTCGCTCATCTAATGTCATTGCTGTGAAAGACCCGCGTCAATAACGCCGACTTGATCTTTACGCATTGCCTGATATTGAGCGGTAAACGTGCCACTTATCAAAGGATGATATTCCGTGGATTTGACCGCCCTACGCACCGCAAACCCTGATCACTGGTCCAAAGCCGCCGCCATTCGCGCGCTGACTTTGGATGCTGTTGCAGCTGCAAACTCTGGCCACTCTGGCATGCCAATTGGTATGGCAGACGTTGCAACGGTTTTGTTTGAAAAACACCTGAAGTTTGATGCCTCTGCCCCAAATTGGCCAGATCGCGACCGCTTCATTTTGTCTGCAGGCCACGGCTCAATGTTGCTCTATTCGCTGCTTCACTTAACAGGCTACGAAGACATGACATTGGAGCAAGTGAAGAACTTCCGCCAATGGGGTGCGATCACTGCGGGTCACCCTGAATATGGCCACGCCACAGGCATCGAGACAACAACCGGCCCATTGGGTCAAGGCATTGCCAACTCTGTCGGTTTCGCGATGGCCGAAGAAATCCAGCGCGCCACATACGGCAAAAAAGCGGTAGATCACTATACATACGTCATGGCTGGCGACGGCTGCTTGATGGAGGGTGTGAGCCAAGAGGCGATCACTCTTGCCGGTCGTCACGCTTTGTCAAAGCTGATCGTGATGTGGGACAACAACAACATCACCATCGACGGCACCGTTGAATTGTCAGATCGCACAGATCAAGTTCAACGTTTTAAATCAGCTGGTTGGGCTGTTTTGGAAATCGACGGTCACGATCCTGTCGCGATCGACGCCGCATTGACCCAAGCTAAAAAGGGCAACAAGCCCACGATGATTGCGTGCAAAACTCACATCGCTTTGGGCCACGCCGCGCAAGACACCTCAAAGGGTCACGGCGCATTGACCGATCCAGAACAAATGGCTGCTGCGAAATCGGCATATGGCTGGACAACAGGCCCGTTTGAGGTTCCGGCAGAAACCAAAGCTGCATGGGAAGCGATCGGCTCTCGCGGTGCTGCGGCACGTTTGGAATGGGAAGAGCGCTTTGCGACCTTGCCAAATTCCAAGCAAGAGCAATTTAAACGCGCCTACGCTTTGGATGCGCCAAAGAAACTGAGCGCCGCTGTAAAGGCATTCAAAAAAGAGACGTCTGAAACTGCGCCAAAGATGGCGACACGTGCGTCTTCTGAAAAAGTGCTTCAGGTTTTGAACCCGTTGCTGCCAGAAACGGTTGGTGGTTCTGCTGACCTTACAGGCTCTAACAACACCAAGACATCCGACATGGGCGTGTTCGATCTGGACAGCCGTGAGGGACGCTATGTTTACTGGGGCATCCGTGAGCACGGCATGTCATCCGCAATGAACGGCATGGCGTTGCACGGTGGTGTGCGCCCTTACGGCGGCACATTCATGTGCTTCACCGACTATGCCCGCCCCGCGATGCGCCTCGCCGCCTTGATGAAGATCCCAACGGTTTTCGTTATGACACACGACAGCATTGGCTTGGGCGAAGATGGCCCAACGCACCAACCTGTTGAGCACCTCGCAATTTCACGTGCAACGCCAAACACTTACGTGTTCCGCCCTGCGGATACTGTAGAGACTGCGGAAGCGTGGGAAATCGCGCTTACAACGAAAGAGACCCCGTCTGTCTTGTCCCTAACCCGTCAGGGTTTGCCGACTGTGCGCACCGAGCATAAAACCAAAAACATGACCGCCCAAGGTGGTTATATTTTGGCTGATGCCGAGGGCAAACGTCAGGTTATCTTGCTGGCGTCAGGCTCTGAAGTAGAGATCGCATTGGCGGCCCGTGACATCTTGCAGGCCGAAGG
>JALZUL010000022.1 GCA_023301665.1 Ascidiaceihabitans sp. | reverse complement strand
TATAGTGGGCCGCTTGTGGGTTCATGGTCATGCCCAAATCGCGTAGGCCGATGGCAATGCCAAAGAAAGTATAGGCGAGAGCGCCAAAGGTCTCGTGGAACTTCAGGCCGTGATAGGCCGGTTCGGGTTGGCTGAGGGATGGGAATTTGTCATTGGCGGACCAGTCAAACTTGCCAGAGTCCACAACGCAGCCACCTGTGACTGTGCCATTGCCTGTCAGGTACTTGGTGGTGGAGTGCACAACCAACGTTGCGCCGTGCTCAATCGGGCGGCACAGGTAGGGGGTGGATGCAGTGTTGTCGACAATAAGCGGAATGCCAGCTTCGTCAGATATCGCTGAAATAGCGTCAAGGTCGGTGATATAACCGCCAGGGTTTGCAATCGCCTCGCAAAATACCGCGCGGGTGTTTTCATCGATGGCTGCTTTTACCGCATCAAGATCGTCAAAGTCGACAAACGTGCAAGACCAACCGAACCGTTTGATGGTTTGGCTGAACTGGGTGATTGTGCCGCCGTAAGCGCGGCTGGAGGCGACAATGTTCATGCCCGGTGACATGAGCGGGAAGATCGCCATGATTTGTGCGGCGTGACCAGAAGAACAGCAAACAGCACCAACACCACCTTCGAGGGTTGCGATGCGTTCTTGAAGAACCGCAACAGTTGGGTTTGTCAAGCGAGAGTAGATAAAGCCAACTTCTTGCAGATTGAACAAGGCTGCTGCGTGATCCGCGTCGCGAAATACATAAGCGGTTGTTTGATGGATTGGAGTTTGTCGCGCGCCAGTCGTTGGATCGGGCCGTGCGCCTGCGTGAATTTGCAGGGTATCGAAACCGTAGGTCGGGCCATCTGTCATATTTTCAATCCTTGTTTGAGCGACTGTGTTGCTACTTGGGTAAGGCAAACCCATTTTTCGATCAAGCTTGGAGCTTGAAAGCGGTGAATTCACTCACCGCATCCAAAAACCTTCTGATTTAATTCGGTTGCGGATCGCTTGTTCGCGCCGTGGCATATGGTTTTGGTCAAACAGGGCCCGTACTTTTTCACCGCGTCCTTGATAGACGGTGCGTTTGATCGCGTCGTAGCCTTTTAGAACCTTCTTGATCTTATTGGGGGCGGCGACTGTTTCTAAGGTTTCGATCACATGTTGGCTTTCACGAGCGTAAAGCAGCGGGAACATGCGATAATGGCAGCTGGTCTTACCGTCTAGGTAGCCCTCAGGTAGGGCATCACGACCACCACCTAAAGCGTGGATGACCAAAGGCAGAACAATTTGATCGAGCCACGGCGATAATTCTTGGCAGGCAAGTTCGGGCATCTCTTCATCGCGCACGGCCAGCGCGTAGGTCAGGAACTTTTCGCCAAAGGCATGTGGGCATTTGTAAAAGAAGAAGCCTGCGTTGAAATACAGATAGCGTTTCCAATATTCGTCGGGTTCCGAGAGATCGAGGCTGCTTTCAAAATCCAAACCAAACTTGTCGTAAAGCGATTTCCAAATTCCCGCATAACCGGGGCCATAAAGCGGGGGCTTGGGCCACGTGCCTTCGCGGCGCAGCGAGGCGCTGGGCCGATCAAAGTCAAATGGGACCTCAAGTAAATCATCCGTGAGCAGCGTATCGGTATCAAAGAAAACAAATGGCTCGCCTTTGGGCAGGGCCGATAGCATTTCGATCTTGTTACCGTATGCATAGCTTGCCCCAAAATGCTGGCTTTCAAATGGTACAATCTGAGCGCCAAGCCCCTCTAATGCGTCACGCACGTCTTGTTTCATGCGCGGATCATTTGGCCATTTGGGGCCGGGTTGGGGTTCGGCAATCAGCAGCTTGCCTTGGAAATCAGGGCTGTTGTGGCGCAAAGACGCTGCGAAAAGAACCGCCTCGTAACCGAGACGCCCATTTTGGCCCACAACGACAACGTTGAAGATTTGCTTTTTGCCTGATGTGCTTGCCATACTGTGCCTGCTTTGGTTTTGTTCGAGTATAAGCTGATAACGGCGCGCGCAAAAGTCGGCATTTTTATTTTTGTTATTTTATTGGGACTATTATGTTCAAACACCTTCTTTTTTCAGCTTCCATGGTTTGTAGTGGGGGAGCGTTGGCAGATACTGTGCCTGCGCAAGGCATACCTGCGGATCTTATTGCGGAGGATCAGACGCCAACTGGCAAATTTACCACTGCGGCAGAGATCAAACAAATTCTAGATCTAACCAAGGCCAATTGGATCGCGGTTCGAGAATGGAATGGCGAAGACCTTATCTATGTCTCTCACCTTTGGGCATGGCGTTGCGGGCTGGTACAGATTGAACTCGGGGTTAACGGTGCTCCGCCCGAGGCATGGCCACTTCCTGACTGTCACAGCGAAACAGCACAGCCCAACGCGATTATTGAAAGCGACGGCGTCCCGTATCGCAATTTCTCACTAAAGTCGGTCGAGAACGTAGAGGTCCGCGTGATTTTGGATGATTTGAGCGTTCAATCCGCAAGCTTTACGCGCAAAGAAATCCTTTTACCCTAGAGGTTGGCATCGAAAAGATAGGCGCACAATCTTGCCACTTGCGAGCCATTCTCATTTGCACTACTTGTTGCGAATAATTCGCATCTGGCGCTTGTCGCGCTAGATCACAGCTCGGATGGGGATAATCAATATGCGACGGATCACACTTGGCCTTAGTGCGCTGGCCTTGGGCTCCGCAATTGGGACTGCAAGCTTCGGGGCTGAGGATAAATTCAAAGCTGTCACCACCTTTACCGTGATTGCCGATATGGCACGAAACGTTGCAGGAGATACGGCAATTGTCGAAAGCGTGACCAAGGCGGGCGCAGAAATCCACGGCTACGAACCTACGCCGCGTGATATTATTCGCGCCCATGACGCGGACCTGATCCTTTGGAATGGCTTAGACTTGGAGCTGTGGTTTGAACAGTTCTTCTCTAATTTTTCTGACCTTCCCAGTGCGACCCTGACGGATGGCATCGTCCCGATGAGCATCACCGAAGGGGACTATAATGGCAGGCCAAACCCCCACGCTTGGATGAGCCTGTCCAATGCGATGATCTATGTCGATAATATCCGTGATGCTTTTGCAGAGCATGATCCTGAAAACGCTGATATTTATAGAACAAACGCGCAGGCTTACAAACAGCAGATCACGGATGCCGTTGCTCCATTGCGGGAAGCCATTTTGCAGGTGCCCGAAGAGCAACGTTGGTTGGTCAGCTGTGAAGGGGCATTCAGCTACCTGATCCGCGATTTTCAGATGCAGGAGCTTTACCTATGGCCGATGAATGCAGAACAGCAGGGGACGCCACAACAGGTTCGCAAGGTTATCGACGGGGTGCGCGCATATGACATCAAATCGGTGTTTTGTGAAAGCACCGTTAGTCAGGCACCCGCAGAACAAGTCGCACGGGAAACTGGCGCACAGTACGGTGGTGTGCTGTATGTGGACAGCCTGACCGAAGCGGATGGAGAGGTGCCGACCTATATCGATCTGTTGCGCGTCACGAGCCAAACCATCGCTGCAGGCCTGTCTGAATGAGTACCTCAACTGGCATTGTTGCGAATGACGTCACGGTGACTTATCGCAATGGTCACACGGCCTTGCGCGACGCCAGTTTTGAAATACCGACGGGCACGATTACGGCGCTTGTAGGGGTGAACGGGGCTGGAAAGTCGACGCTGTTCAAGGCGATCATGGGATTTGTCCCAGCAGCCAAAGGCGCGATTACAGTGCTTGGGATGCCAGTCAAAGACGCGCTGCGCCAAAATGTTGTGGCCTATGTACCTCAATCCGAAGAGGTGGATTGGAGCTTTCCGGTCCTCGTCGAAGATGTTGTGATGATGGGCCGTTACGGTCACATGGGGTTCCTGCGGCGGGCCACAGCGGCGGATAAGGCGGCTGTGACCACAGCGCTTGAGCGGGTCAATATGCTTGAGTTCCGCCACCGCCAGATTGGCGAGCTGTCCGGTGGGCAACGCAAGCGGGTCTTTCTTGCTAGAGCTTTGGCACAAGAGGGCAAGGTTATCTTGCTTGATGAGCCCTTTACCGGTGTGGATGTACAAACCGAGGATGCAATCATCGCTTTGTTACGCGAAATGCGTGATGAGGGGCGGGTGATGTTGGTGTCGACCCATAACCTTGGTTCGGTTCCAGAGTTTTGTGACCGTACGGTTCTCGTCAAAGAGACTGTGCTAGCGTACGGGCCGACTGAAACCACCTTTACGCACGACAATCTTGAATTGGCCTTTGGTGGTGTTTTGCGTCACTTCGTTTTGGGTGGATCTGATCTGCATGATGATGACGACAGCCGATCGATCCGCGTGATCACGGATGATGAACGCCCCTTTGTCGTTTATGGCGACGAAAAAGGGGGCAAACCTTGATCGAAACGCTGCTTCTTCCCTTTACCTATGGCTACATGTTCAACGCGATGTGGGTGAGCGCCCTTGTGGGCGGAGTTTGCGCATTTCTTTCAGCTTATCTGATGCTTAAGGGCTGGTCTTTGATCGGGGATGCCTTGAGCCACTCTATTGTTCCGGGCGTTGCGGGGGCTTACATGCTTGGCCTTCCATTTGCGCTGGGCGCATTCGCAGCGGGTGGGTTAGCCGCGGGTGCGATGCTGTTTTTGAACCAACGTTCTGGGTTGAAAGAAGACACAATAATCGGTCTGATCTTTACCTCATTTTTCGGGCTTGGCCTGTTTATGGTCTCGATCTCACCCACGTCCGTCAGCGTCGAGAAAATCACGATGGGCAATATCTTGGCGATCACCCCGTCCGATACTTTGCAATTGGCGATCATTGGGTTTGTGTCCTTGGCTATTTTACTGGCCAAGTGGAAGGACCTGATGGTCACATTCTTTGACGAAAACCATGCCCGCTCGATCGGATTGAAACCTGATCTTTTGAAAGCCGTGTTCTTTATGCTTTTGTCCGCCTCTTGTGTCGCGGCATTGCAAACGGTGGGCGCGTTCTTGGTCATTGCGATGGTGGTCACACCAGGAGCTACGGCCTATTTGCTGACAGATCGTTTCCCAAAGCTGTTGATGCTGAGCGTAGCACTCGGGGCAGGGACCAGCTTTGTCGGAGCATACCTAAGCTTCTTTGTGGATGGGGCAACGGGTGGTTTAATCGTAACGTTGCAAACTTTGATCTTTTTGCTGGCCTTCTTTTTTGCGCCAACCCACGGATATTTAGCTGCGAGACGGCGCGCCGCTGAGGCACTTAAACCACACGTGGACAAAGTGGCGGGGCGTTCATGATGGATGAGCTGCTTCTCCCGTTCCAATTTGCCTTTATGAACAATGCCTTCTTGATCGTTTCGATCATCGCAGTGCCGACAAGCTTGTTGTCTTGTTTCTTGGTTCTAAAGGGGTGGTCGCTGATGGGTGACGCCATCAGTCATGCGGTTCTGCCCGGTGTGGTGCTGGCACATATCATCGGTGCACCGCTCATCTTTGGGGCATTCTTTGCCGGTATGTTCTGTGCATTGGCCACGGGCTTTTTGTCAGACAACAGCCGCGTCAAGCAAGACACAGTGATGGGCATTGTCTTTTCAGGGATGTTTGGTTTCGGGCTCGTTCTATATACCAAGGTCACTTCGGGGGTGGACCTGCATCATATTCTATTCGGGAATATGCTTGGTGTCGGCGGCGATGACATTTGGACCGCTGGTATCATTGCAGCCTTGGTGGCTGTGGTCATTATCGCCAAACGCCAAGATTTCTTGTTGCACGCCTTTGATCCAATTCAAGCGCAGGCCGTGGGGTTATCAGTGCACTGGTTGCACTACGGTTTACTGGCGATGATTTCCCTGACTATCGTGGCAACGCTGTCTTCGGTTGGGATCATTCTTTCTATCGGGTTGCTGATTGCCCCTGGAGCCATCGCGTTCCTGTTTACCAATCAATTCAAACGGATGCTGCCAATTGCGGTCGCGGTCACTGTGTTCTCTGGAGTGCTGGGGGTCTATCTCAGCTTCTTTCTCGACAGTGCGCCGGCCCCAACCATTATTTTGATCTTAACGGTGATCTTTATCGGGGCATTCGTGCGGTCCAATATGCGCAGGCAGCAAGTGGTGTAACACCATCTGACGCGGATCAGCCCAGTGGGTGACGGGCGATAAGCTCGAACTTTTCGTCAAAGCGTTGGCCCACCAATGACAGTGCATCAATCACAAAGGGTTTAGGCAAGATCGGTTGGAATACAGTGTTGGCCTGTTCCAAGACCGTGGTCATCTGTTCGGTTTTCAAAACGCCGCTTAAAGTCATGTGGAATTTGAATTGATCAAAAACATAAGGGTAGCCCCATTTTATCAGATTGGCCTCATGAGCGGGGGATAGGCGCGATTGTCTACGTCTTTTCAGCTCAGCCTCAGATGGCGGCGCGCGGAACTTGTCGAGTTGCGAAACCACCCGTCCGGCTAATGCTGCCAGATCGTGCATGTCTTGCGATGGCACCAAAGCCACAAAGCTGCCAATGCGTTTAGGTTCCAGCCCAGCAAGGCTGACCGGTGAGAGCTCACGACATAGCGCTGCAAACGCGGCCTCTAATCCAGCGATGTCTTCGCCCTCAGCAAGGAAGAAGGGCGGCTTGATTGTCCCGTGAAACCCGTATTTTTGCGGACGTTTGATGATGGCTTGATCAGGCGACCCTACAGCTTGTCCTGTTGCCAAATCCCATCCCAACCATGCAGCGCCTGCTTGCGCCAAATCACCTGTCGGAGTGTAAAATATACCGTAGCGTTGAAACTGGTCTGGCACGTTTAGCTGTCCCACTGAATGTTGAATTTTTCGACAATATTGCCTATTTGAGTGGGGGAAAGCACGCTGGGTTGCATCCCACGTGTTAGCATCGCCAGCTTTGCCGTTTCTTCAAGTTCTTCAATGGCGTAAGACGCATCCCAAACATTTTTCCCGGCGACGACCGGCCCGTGATTTGCCAAGATCACGGCACTTCGCTTGCCCGCTAACGCACGCACAGCTTCGCCCATGCCTGCATCCCCTGGCAAAAAGAAAGGCAGCCGCTTCACTTTGCCAAGCTTCATAATTGCATAAGGCGTCAGCGCTGGCAGCATGTTGTCTGGGTCGATTTCGGGCAACATCGATAAAGCAACGCAATAGGTTGAATGCAGATGGACCACAGCCCCCGTCGCATCACGGGTGTCATAAAAAGCAGTATGCAGAGGCATCTCTTTTGTAGGCGGATCACCCGACAGTAATTCTAGATCAGGTGTCAGGTGGCTGATTTGGGATGGATCCAAGAAGCCCATCGAGCTGCCGGTCGGGGTCATAAGCAAATTGCCATCAGAGAGGCGCAGGGAAATATTGCCTGATGAGCCGCCTGTTAGACCGCGATCAAACATGGATTTCGCGATGCGGCAGATGTCTTCGCGGCCGCGTGTTTCTTCGCTCATGTTGAGACCTCCATCTTGGATAGGGCGTGGGTAAAGAAATCGGCCCCCCCAAAGTTACCAGACTTTAGGGCGAGCGCGATGTCACCTGACCTACACATCGGAACACCTGCGGTTAAGCGGGGCCCGATCGTAAGCTCTGTGGCACCGAGCCCCGAGACAACGCTACCTGATGTTTCGCCGCCAGCAACCACCAAGCGGGTCATCCCGCGCGCGGCAAGCGTTGCCGCCAATTCAGCAAAAAGCGCTTCGATCGCATGTGCAGCTTTGTCTTGGCCAAACTGTCTTTGTGCGTCGCGGATGATATCTGGATCCGCAGAGGAGTAAACCAATGCGTCGCCGGTTTGGGCCATAACCCAATCGGCAATGCTGTCGGCTGTCGCGATGCCTAAGACTGCATCCTGTGCTGTGATTGCAAAGGAGGGGGCGGTTTCTTTAAAGGTGGCAACCTGTGTGCGGGTGGCGCGGCTGCAAGATCCTGAAAGCACGACACCTTTTCCGTGGACCCCCTTCCAGCTGGGTGTAGCAGCTGTCGCCCCAAAGTTACGTGGTAGCCCTAGCGCAATGCCCGACCCGCCACACAACAAGGGGACCGTCTTGGCCGCAGCGCCGATTGTCATCAGGTCTTGGTCTTGGATCGCATCGACTATAAAATGCGCGGCGTGCTGTTGGATGGCCGCGCTAATATATTCAGCCCCTTTCGAGACAACCTGCGCTGCAATATGCCCGACCTCACGCGAGGATTGCGCCGCTAAGACACGGCGTAGATCGGGGTCGTTCATCGGGGTTAACGGATGATCTTGCATGCCGCTTTCACTGAGCAAAACATCATTTACGAAAAGATGCCCCTGATAAACGCTGCGCCCGTTTTCTGGGAAAGCGGGGCAAACGATCGTGCTTTCCACGTCCATTTGCTCTGCCAAAGCATCTAGAACCTGACCGATATTGCCATTGGGCGTGCTGTCAAAGGTCGAACACACTTTAAAAACAATCTGTGCACACCCTTGTTCTAACAGCCACGCGCAGGCCGCTTTGGATTGCGCAATTGCGATCTCGACTGGCGCTGTCCGGCTTCTTAAAGCAATCACGCCGGCGTCTAACGCAGCTTGAGCCGGTTTCTGAGGTGTCCCTATGAATTGAGCAACGCTCATGCCCGCTTCGGCTAGCGTTAGGGCAATGTCAGATGCCCCTGTGAAATCATCTGCGATGACGCCTATTTTCAAAACGGAATGTCCTTTGTCGGGCCAACATCAAGTCGTTGTATATGGGGCATGATGCCAACTGGAAAGTGGTCGCGCATAAGCGGGGCTTTGTGGCCTACATATTTGATGGTGTGGATTGCCACCTGCGCAAGGCTCTGCGCTTATACAGAACTGGTGGGTCTTAGCGGGAACTGGGCACAATCGCTTGGTGCATCTGCTCGGTATGATGGGCGATCACGCCAACATGCCAAGCAGACGATTGTTGCGCTGTTAGAAAGACACGGCCTGAAACCGCTTTAAGACCAGCATTGCGAGCCTAAAAGCGGTTCCCGCAAACGGGTTATTTCCCAGTCACACCTAGGACAATCGTGCTCAAAGACGCGGCGATCGCGACGATTTCGCCCATTGCATCAACACGTTGTAGCGCACCTTGGGTCTCGTAATAGCTGATCAGCGGTGCAGTTTGTGCATGATAGGCTGCAAGGCGTCCGCTGACGGTCTCAGCATTGTCATCTGCGCGCCGCTTCATTTCAGTGCCACCGCAATTGTCACATACGCCGTCCTGAGCAGGCGTTTTGAAACTGTCATGGTAACCTTCGCCGCAGGCGGCACATGTGTATCGCCCAGCAACGCGTTCGACCATGGCCGCATCATCTACGTCTAGGCTGATCGCGGCATTGATTTTCTGCCCGTTCTCAGCCAGCAGTGTATCAAGAGCTTGAGCTTGCACATCGGTGCGCGGAAAGCCGTCCAAAATCACACCATTTGTGCAATCTTCCTCGGCCATACGGTCGCGCAGGATGTCGATGACGATTTGATCACTGACCAATTGGCCAGCTTTCATGACGGCATCAGCGGCTTGGCCTGCAGGGGTTCCGGCTGCAACCGCTGCACGAAGCAAGTCACCCGTCGAAAGTTGAACCAGGCCAAATTGCTTTTCGAGCATCCGTGCTTGTGTGCCTTTACCAGCGCCGGGTGGCCCAAGAA